>NZ_JARESR010000080.1:0-725 GCF_046028015.1 Paraburkholderia sp. RL17-383-BIF-A
CGCTCATGGACCAGCGCCGACTGGCGCGTGAGCCACGATGGCGGCATCGGCCGCGCATAGCCGCCGACGCCTTGCGCGGCTTCGCGCTCTTCATCGGTTTCGTAAGGCACATCGAGAAACTTCGCGCCGAGCGATTCGATCTGCTCTTTCACCGCTGGACGAACGTCAGACGCTTCGATCACCGCGCCCAGACGCTTGGCCGTTGCGATAGCCTGCAAACCGGCCACACCCGCGCCGAGGATCAGCACGCGCGCCGCCTTGACGGTGCCCGCGGCGGTCATCAGCATCGGCATGAAGCGCGGATAGAGCGTGGCGGCCAGCAGCACTGCCTTGTAGCCGGCAATGTTCGCCTGTGAACTCAATACATCGAGGCTTTGCGCACGAGTCGTGCGCGGCGCGGCCTCCAGAGCGAACGCGGTGATGCCCGCAGCCGCCAGCTTTGATGAGTTTTCGGCATTAAAAGGATCGAGCATGCCGACCAGCGTCGCGCCGCGCTTCAGCAGCGGCAGTTCGGCGTCGATCGGTGACTGGACCTTGAGGACGAGATCGGCGCCGAAAGCGGTCGCGGCGTCGACAATTTCCGCGCCTGCGGCCGTAAAGGCATCGTCTGGAAAGCTTGCGCCGGTGCCGGCGCCGCTCTGGATCGTGACCCGGTGGCCCTGGCTCACATACTTCCTGACCGTTTCGGGCGTCGCGGCGACGCGGGTTTCGTGCGCGCGCGTCTC
>NZ_JARESR010000081.1:0-716 GCF_046028015.1 Paraburkholderia sp. RL17-383-BIF-A
ACGCTGATCGGTGGGCAGTTGTGCGCGCTGCTCGTGCTGGTGGTGCTGCAACAAACGCTCTCCACCGAAGAGCTGAAGGCGTGGGGCTGGCGCGTGCCGTTCGTGATCGGCGCGCTGGCGGCCTTGATCGCGCTGTATCTGCGTAAATCGCTCGACGAAACCACCACGGCCGAGACGCGTCATCGCAAGGAAGCGGGCACGTTGCGCGGTCTGTGGGTGCACAAGGGCGCGTTCATGACCGTGCTCGGCTTCACGGCCGGCGGCTCGCTGATTTTCTACACGTTCACGACGTACATGCAGAAGTACCTGGTCAACACGGCAGGCATGCATGCCAAGACGGCCAGCAACGTGATGACCGCGGCGCTGTTCGTGTATATGGTGATGCAGCCGGCGTTCGGTGCGTTGTCCGACCGCATCGGCCGTCGCCGTTCCATGCTGTTCTTCGGGTTTTTCGCGACCATCGGCACGGTGCCGTTGCTGCACGCGCTGAAAGACGTGACGAGCCCGTATGCGGCATTTGGGCTCGTGGTGTTGGCGCTTGCCATTGTGAGCTTCTACACGTCGATCAGCGGTCTGATCAAGGCGGAAATGTTCCCGCCGGAAGTGCGCGCGCTGGGCGTGGGGTTGTCGTATGCGGTGGCCAATGCGATCTTCGGCGGCTCGGCGGAGTATGTCGCGCTGTGGTTGAAGCAGGCGGGCAGCGAGTCCACGTTCTA
>NZ_JARESR010000082.1:0-642 GCF_046028015.1 Paraburkholderia sp. RL17-383-BIF-A
GGTGTCGATTCGATGCCGGAGACCGGCGAAAACGTCGCGACCGACTACAACATCAGCCGCGCCGATCAGGACGCTTTTGCGCTGCGCAGCCAGCAGAAAGCGGCGCGCGCGCAACGCGACGGCACGCTCGCACAGGAAATCGTCGGCGTGACGATCGCGCAGAAGAAGGGCGACCCGATCACGGTGTTGCAAGACGAGCATCCGCGTGAAACGAGCCTCGAAACGCTCGCCAAGCTCAAGGGCGTGGTGCGTCCGGACGGCACGGTCACGGCAGGCAACGCGTCGGGCGTGAACGACGGCGCAGCGGCACTGCTGCTGGCCAATGAAGAAACGGCGAAGCGCTTCGGCCTCACGCCGCGCGCTCGCGTGCTGGGTATCGCAACGGCCGGCGTCGCGCCGCGCGTGATGGGCATCGGCCCCGCGCCCGCCACGCAGAAACTGCTGGGGCGCCTGAACATGACCATCGATCAATTCGACGTGATCGAACTGAATGAGGCCTTCGCTTCGCAAGGCATCGCGGTGCTGCGCGCACTCGGCGTGGCCGACGACGACGCTCGCGTGAATCCGAATGGCGGCGCGATCGCCCTCGGCCACCCGCTCGGGATGAGCGGCGCGCGTCTGGTGACTACGGCGATGTATCAG
>NZ_JARESR010000083.1:0-590 GCF_046028015.1 Paraburkholderia sp. RL17-383-BIF-A
CGCGCGATCACGAAGAGCGGCGTGAACATGGCCGTCGGCACGCCCATCATGTGATACGAGACCGCGCTGAACCAGTCCAGATTCGGGAACATCTTCTTCGCTTCCCACATCACCGACTCGAGCCGCTCGGCGATGCTGAACAGCTTGGTGTTGCCGGCTTCCTTCGAGAGCTTCTTCGCGACTTCCTTGATGACCTTGTTGCGCGGGTCCGAAATCGTGTACACCGGGTGGCCGAAACCGATCACCACTTCCTTGTTCTCGACGCGGCGGCGGATGTCCGCTTCGGCTTCGTCCGGCGTCTGGTAGCGCGACTGGATCTCGAACGCGACTTCATTGGCGCCGCCGTGCTTCGGCCCGCGCAGCGCGCCGATCGCGCCGGTGATCGCCGAATAGATGTCCGATCCCGTGCCCGCGATCACGCGGCCCGTGAAGGTCGATGCGTTGAATTCATGCTCGGCGTACAGGTTCAGCGACACGTGCATTGCGTCGACCCACGCCTTCGACGGCTCCACGCCGTGCAGCAGATGCAGGAAGTGGCCGCCGATCGAGTCGTCGTCGGTTTCCACTTCGATGCGCTTGCCGTTGTGCGA
>NZ_JARESR010000084.1:0-589 GCF_046028015.1 Paraburkholderia sp. RL17-383-BIF-A
CGCAACCTGCTCGACTTCCTCAAGCTGATCATCACGAAGGAAGGCGCCCTGAACATCGATCTCGCGGACGATATCGTCGCGGCCACGCTGCTGGCCCGCGATGGTGAAGTCACGCGCAAGTCTTAACGGAGAACGGCGATGGAAGTCATCAACCACACCGTCATCAACCTGATCATCTTCGTGCTGGCGATCTACGTCGGCTACCACGTGGTCTGGAACGTCACGCCCGCGCTGCACACGCCGCTGATGGCCGTGACCAACGCGATCTCGGCGATCGTGATCGTCGGCGCCATGCTCGCTGCGGGGCTGACTTTAGGCACGCCCGGCAAATTCTTCGGCACGCTGGCCGTCGCGCTCGCGGCCGTCAACGTGTTCGGCGGGTTTTTAGTGACGAGGCGAATGCTCGAGATGTTCCGCAAGAAAGAGCCGAAGAAGCTGATCGCAGACAAGACGGCCAAGGAGAACGCGTAATGAGTCTGAACGTCGTCACGCTGCTTTATCTGGTCGCGTCGGTCTGCTTCATCCAGGCGCTCAAGGGGCTGTCCAATCCTAAAACCGCGCGCATCGGCAACACCTTCGGCATGGTCGG
>NZ_JARESR010000085.1:0-537 GCF_046028015.1 Paraburkholderia sp. RL17-383-BIF-A
GCAGATCAAGGGCCTCAGCTATCGCGCCGCCGACGGTTCGATCGAGCACAACGAAGCGCGCCCGATCCTCGAAAACATGGACGAGCTGCCGTTCGTGGCGCCCGTCTACAAGCGCGATCTGAAGATCGACAATTACTTCATCGGCTATCTGAAGCATCCGTACGTGTCGATTTACACGGGCCGCGGCTGCCGCTCGAAGTGCACGTTCTGCTTGTGGCCGCAAACCGTGGGCGGTCACCGCTACCGCACGCGCTCGGTCGAGAACGTGCTGGCCGAAGTGAAGTGGATTCGCGACAACATGCCCGAAGTGAAGGAGATCATGTTCGACGACGACACGTTCACCGACTTCAAGCCGCGCGTCGAGGAAATAGCCCGCGGTCTTGGGAAACTGGGCGTGACGTGGTCGTGCAACGCGAAGGCGAACGTGCCTTACTCGACGCTGAAGATCATGAAGGAAAACGGCCTGCGCCTGCTGCTGGTCGGCTACGAGTCCGGCGACGACCAGATTCTGCTGAACATCAAGAAGGGTCTGCGCAC
>NZ_JARESR010000086.1:0-526 GCF_046028015.1 Paraburkholderia sp. RL17-383-BIF-A
GCACTGCTGATGGCGCTCAAATACGCGTTCTTCAACCATCCACAGGCAGAGCACATGTCGCTCCCGCCTGAGCAAGTCGCGCAGGCGCTGCTGTCCGTGCCTGCCTCGCATCCGTCCCAAGGTGATCAACATGCCCGTTAGCGAAGTCGTAGAACTGTCGCGCCTCCAGTTCGCCATCACGGCGCTCTATCACTTCCTGTTCGTGCCGCTCACGCTCGGCCTGTCCTGGCTGCTCGTCATCATGGAATCCGTCTACGTGATGACCGGCAAGCAGATCTACAAGGACATGACCCAGTTCTGGGGCAAGCTGTTCGGCATCAACTTTGCCATGGGCGTCACCACCGGCCTCACGCTCGAATTCCAGTTCGGCACCAACTGGTCGTACTACTCGCATTACGTGGGCGACATTTTCGGCGTGCCGCTCGCCGTCGAAGGCCTGATGGCGTTCTTCCTCGAGTCCACCTTCGTCGGCCTGTTCTTCTTTGGCTGGAAGCGCCTCTCGAAGGTCCAGCACGTGGGCGTCACG
>NZ_JARESR010000087.1:0-522 GCF_046028015.1 Paraburkholderia sp. RL17-383-BIF-A
ATCGCGTGAATCGGACCCTGATGCTGGCTGAGAATTTCCATGGCGACGGTGCCTTGCCCGGCGATCACATACGGATCGTCGAACGGATGCACGAAGGTCAGGCCGCGCTCTTCCTGCAGCTTCACCGCGTGTCCATACGCATCGCTATACGATTCGCCGAATTGCACGACTTCGACGGTCGGCCCGCCGTGCGCGCGCACCGCATCGACCTTCACTTGCGGAGTCGTGACCGGCACCACGATGATCGCCTTCACGCCCATGCGCGCCGCCGAGAGCGCGACACCCTGCGCATGATTGCCCGCCGACGCGGTAATCACGCCACGTTCCAACGCCTCGGAAGGAATTTGCGCCATCTTGTTGTACGCGCCGCGCACCTTGAACGAGAACACCGGCTGGTTGTCCTCGCGCTTCAGGTAGACCGGATTGCGCAGACGTGCCGACAGATTCGGCGCGCGTTCGAGTTCGGTCTCGCGGGCCACGTCGTAGACGCGCGCGGTGAGGGTTTTTTTCAGGTAGTCGTGG
>NZ_JARESR010000088.1:0-490 GCF_046028015.1 Paraburkholderia sp. RL17-383-BIF-A
GGCTTCAAAAGCGGCCTCGGCGGCCAGCATGCCGGTCTTGATCGCCGCATGCGAGCCCTTGATCCGCGATGCGTTCAGGAAGCCCGCGTCGTCGCCGACCAGTGCGCCGCCCGGGAACACGAGCTTCGGCAGCGACATCAGGCCGCCCGCCGTGATTGCCCGCGCGCCGTACGACACACGCTTGCCACCTTCGAGCACAGCGCGGATCGCCGGATGCGTCTTGTAGCGCTGGAATTCCTCGAACGGCGACAGGTACGGATTCGTGTAGCCAAGTCCGACCACAAAACCCACCACCACCTGGTTGTTATCCATGTGATAGAGGAACGAGCCACCGTACGTGTCGTTCTCCAGCGGCCAGCCAGCGGTGTGCATCACCAGACCCGGCTTGTGCTTCGACGGATCGATTTCCCACAGTTCCTTGATGCCGATACCGTAGACCTGCGGATCGACGCCTTCGCGCAGTTTGAACTTGTCATTCAGCTGACGGCCC
>NZ_JARESR010000089.1:0-490 GCF_046028015.1 Paraburkholderia sp. RL17-383-BIF-A
AGCTTCAAATGCGGCTTCCGCCGCCAGCATGCCGGTCTTGATCGCCGCGTGCGAACCCTTGATCCGCGATGCGTTCAGGAAACCCGCATCGTCGCCGACCAGTGCGCCGCCCGGGAACACCAGCTTCGGCAGCGACATCAGACCACCGGCCGTGATCGCCCGTGCGCCGTACGACACCCGCTTGCCACCTTCGAGCACCGCGCGGATTGCCGGATGTGTCTTGTAGCGCTGGAATTCCTCGAACGGCGACAGGTACGGATTCGTGTAGCCGAGGCCGACCACAAAACCCACCACCACCTGGTTGTTATCCATGTGATAGAGGAACGAGCCGCCGTACGTGTCGTTCTCCAGCGGCCAGCCGGCGGTGTGCATCACGAGACCCGGCTTGTGCTTCGACGGATCGATCTCCCACAGTTCCTTGATGCCGATGCCGTAGACCTGCGGATCGACGCCTTCGCGCAGTTTGAACCGGTCGTTCAGTTGCCGCCCG
>NZ_JARESR010000009.1:0-252148 GCF_046028015.1 Paraburkholderia sp. RL17-383-BIF-A
TAACGACTCAAGCATCGTGGTGTATCGCTGGACGCCGCCCGCAATGACTGGAACCGCAGCGAGTGCGACCAAGACAATGCTGGCGTTGCCATTCAGCGTCAATTGACACGGAAATTCCTGACAGGCTGGCAAACGCAGCAACCAATACCGCCGCAAGCTGGCCAACCGTCGAAAAAAGGTGCTCAGTGCTGAAGGTTTATCCATTTCGGAGCAAATTCGTAATCGATGCCGTGCCATACGAATGTCCGCGTCCCAACTACGAGGCAAGCTGTCAATACGATTAGCGCCGCGATAAAAGGAATCCTGGTGACCCGTCCCACGTCATTCCCCTCGTTCACGCTCTGTTCGGAATTTTGGTGGACAAAGGCGCCTGATGCCACTTGTCTTGCGAGGAGAAAAGTTGAGCACGCCTGGTGAGGAACCGAAAGGCCGATCACCTCATCGATCGTGAACAAGGAAACGGTCGCAATGGACCACGGAAAGAATGCTCACACTCACAACACGCCGTCGTTGAGGCGGAACGGTCGATGACGGGAGACGCTGTCAGTCAGAGAGACATTGCCCGGCTCTTCGATTTCCACCGACACACGCCTGTTACCCATACGCACGCGCATTTCCCCGATATTCATCACCGCCACATCCACTGAGGCCGCGAGGGAGTTCTTGTTTCGTGCGCCTGACACCAGAATTCAATTCCATACTGGCCAATACGGCTCCGCCGAAGTCAAAATAAAAAATTTGTAAAGGACGCTACATGCGCGTAGTTTACTTTACATGACCACCTTGACCACCTGGGCCGTACTGGTCCTGACCTTTCCCACCGAGAACGCCACCGCGCGCATGCGGGCGTGGCGGGCGCTGAAAGCGAAGGGGTGCGCCGTCCTGCGCGACGGCATCTACCTGCTGCCGCATACCGCAGAGCGCGAAGACATGCTGCGCGAGCTCGCCGGCAGCATCGACGAAGCCGGCGGCACCGCCCATCTGCTGCGGGCACAAAGCCTGCACCCGTCGCAGGAAGTGGACTTCCGCGCACTGTTCGATCGGAACGACGATTACGGTATGTTTGTCGCGTCACTGGGAGCCGCGCGGAAAACGCTGGGAGGCCAGGCACCAGCGGAGATCACCCGCCTTCTACGTCGCCTGCGCAAGGACTATGACGCGATCCGGACGATCGACTACTTCCCGGGCGCCGCGTCGACCGACGCTGAAATCGCCTGGGAAGACTTCGTAGCGCTCGCGGATACAGTCCTGTCGCCGGGTGAGCCGCATGCGGCCGAGCGGGCCATCCAGCCATTACGGCGCGACGAGTATCAGGCCCGCACGTGGGCAACCCGGCAACGGCTATGGGTCGACCGCGTCGCGAGCGCATGGCTGATCCGTCGCTTCATCGATCCTCAGGCGCGCTTCCTGTGGCTCGTGTCGCCGGAGGCCTGCCCGACGGACGCGCTCGGCTTCGACTTCGACGGCGCCGCCTTTACGCACGTGGGTGAGCGCGTGACGTTCGAGGTGCTGCTCGTGAGTTTTGGTCTCGACGACGACCCCGCGCTGCTGCGGCTCGGTGAGATGGTGCACGCATTGGATGTCGGCGGCGCACCGGTGCCCGAGGCGATCGGCTTCGAAGCGGTGATGGCCGGCGCACGGCAGCGCGCGTTGGACGACGACCGACTGCTCGACGAGATGGGGCACGTACTCGATTCGATCTACGCGCACTTCGCAACGAGCAAGAAAATTAGCAGCGCTGAGGGCCGATGATGAACACCACGACAGCGCCCGCGCCCGGCTACACGCTCGGCCAGATGGTCCTTTACATGCTGCGGCTCGGCACCTTCGGTTTTGGCGGTCCGGTGGCGCTGGTCGGCTATATGCACCGCGACCTCGTCGAGCGCCGGGGCTGGATCAGCGAACAGGACTACAAGGAGGGGCTGGCGCTGGCTCAAATGATGCCAGGGCCTCTCGCCGCACAACTTGGTATCTACCTCGGCTACGTGCATTACCGCGTCGTCGGCGCAACCGTGGCCGGTATCGCGTTCGTCCTGCCGTCGTTCCTGATGGTTGTAGCGCTTGGCTGGGCCTACGCGCAGTTTGGCGGACTCTCCTGGATGCAGGCTGTCTTCTATGGCGTAGGCGCCGCGGTGGTCGGAATCATCGCGATGAGCGCGTACAGGCTGACCAGGAAGACCATCGGCAAAGACAGACTGCTGTGGGCGATATTCCTGACACTCGCTGTCGTCACCGTGGTCACTGAATCCGAGATCGCATGGCTGTTCATCGGAGGCGGGCTGCTCAACTGGTTCCGGCGTGCTCCCCCGCAATGGCTTGGCAAGGGCGGATTGAACGCGCTTGCCGTAACGCAGGCGCCGGGTGCGAGCGGTGTCCTGAGTGGTCTTGACCTGCCGCTGCTCGGTCAGATCGGTCTGTTCTTCGCCAAGGCCGGCGCGTTCGTGTTCGGCTCGGGACTCGCAATCGTACCCTTCCTCTACGGCGGTGTCGTGACCGAACATCACTGGCTCAATGACAAACAGTTTGTCGATGCGGTGGCCGTCGCGATGATCACGCCGGGGCCAGTCGTGATTACGGTTGGCTTCATCGGTTATCTCGTCGCCGGATTCCCGGGCGCCTGCATCGCCGCACTCGGGACTTTCCTGCCTTGCTATCTGTTCACGGTGCTGCCCGCGCCGTACTTCAAAAAGTACGGCAAGTTACCGGCCGTCAAGGCGTTCGTCGACGGCATTACGGCGGCGGCCGTGGGCGCGATCACGGGCTCAGTCATTGTCATCGCGCGGCGCTCGATCGTCGACTGGCCGACTGTTGTGCTTGCTCTTGTGACGCTCTTGCTGCTCTGGCGTTTCAGGAAGCTGCAGGAGCCGGTCATTGTCGTTGTGGCCGCCCTGTTTGGTCTGGCTGTCTATCCGCTTATCCATTAGCACGCCTTCTGAAGGCAGCCGCGTGCGCGCATCCTACGAGGCTCGTCATCATGGCAACACGGCGTACCTTCCTGCAAGACTCCGCTGCGCTCGACGCGGGAATCATGCTGACCCAGGCACAAACCGTACGCGCCGCAGAAGAGCCGGGGCTGCACACCATTTACTGGACCAGCATCTCGGGGAAAGGTGGTGAGCCGAAGGGCAACCTGGCAAAGATCATAGACAGAAATTCCGGTTCCTATGCGAAGTTCAAGGCACAACTGGTTGCCGCGACGATTGCTGTAGAAGCCTCCGGCTGGGGTGTCGTTGGTTACCATCCCGCGACGGGCAAGCTTGTTGTCATTCGGCACCGTTGCCATCGGCACGATCCTTCGCGCGATCGAGATTCTCGCGGGATTGAGTTTCATTGCCGGACTGGGAACAAGGCTGGCGGGGTATCCGATCGTCGCCATCTTCGCCGTGCGGGCAGTGGCCAATTCCGCGAACTCATTGACCTCGCTGCGGGATGCGGTGAGCAGCGTCATCGTGCCTCACGGCGACTGGGGCTATGGCGCAATGTATTTCGGCATAGTGCTGCTCCTTAGCGAGTTGCTGGGCGCCAGCAGCGGCTCATGGTCGGTTGATCACCGGGTTTCAAGGAAATCCAGCGGAGCCGGGAAGTCCGATTCCAGTCGTTGAAATGCACAGACACGTTTGATGCAACAGGACACACGGATGAAAACTCGCATCATGAACGCACTTTGGAATCGGCCTGAAGCTCGTTGGCTGCTTGCTGCCGCGTGCGCTATCGCTGCCGCGCTGGGAGGCGCGGTGTTCTCTGCCTCAGGGGCGGACGACGGTCTTAAAACGGGCAGCCTGCCGTTAAAACATCTCTCCGACGTGCCGCTTGGCGGACAGCCGACCCGTCTCGACTACGCAAGCCTTGACCAGGAGCGCCACCTGCTATTCATTGCCCATCTGGGCGACGGCGAGGTGGTCGTGTTCGACACGCGTGCAGCGCGTGTGATTGCCCGGATTCCGGACGTGGCCTCAGTGCATGGTGTTTTAGCGATTCCAGCACTGTCACACGTGTATGCGTCGGCCACCGGTTCAAATGAGATTGTCGCGATCGATGAAGCCACACTAAAGATCGTCGCTCGCATGCCGGGTGGCAGCTACCCGGACGGCATGGCCTACGCGCCCGATGCGCACAAGCTCTATGTATCCGACGAAACGGGCGACACCGAGACGGTGATCGACGTTCGCTCTAACACGCGGTTTGCAACGATCCCGCTCGGCGGTGAAGTCGGCAATACCCAATACGATCCGGTTTCCCGACATATCTTTGAGAATGTGCAATCCCGGCGCCAACTACTCGAAATCGATCCCGCCACGGACCGGATCATCACACGGATCGATCTGGCAGGCGCGCAGGGCAATCACGGGTTACTGATAGAACCCCAACAGCGGCTGGCTTTTATCGCGTGTGAAGGCAATAACAAGCTGCTTGTGCTCGACATGCGCACGATGCGAGTCACGTCGTCCCTCGGCGTTGGTCAAGATCCGGACGTCCTGGCCTTCGACCCACAACTGCATCTGCTCTACGTCGCGGGCGAAGCCGGCATCGTGTCGCTGTTCAAAGCCGACGCCGGAAACGTGTCGAAGATCGGCGACGGCCGCGTCGGCCCTAACGCGCATGTCGTCGCGGTGGATGAGTCGACGCATCGTGCCTACTTCCCGCTCAAGGATGTTCAGGGACAGGCGACGTTGCGCATCATGGCACCGCAAGGCTGAGGCAGTCGTGGCCCACACGGGGCGGTTAAACACTTCGTCAGTTGGCCGAGTCGCTGGAGGATGAGATGAGTCAAACTGAAACGGACAGGGTGGCCGTATTGTGGCGCGGCGATCTTGAGACGCGTAAAAGTGCGACACCGGGGAATAATCGCTTTTATCGCATCTTCGAAGAACTGACGGCGATCGGCATCCAGGCGGAACCCGCCGTCTATTCCGATGAGATGGTAGACGAAGTGCGTGAGCAACTCCTGAATGTCGATGGAGTACTGGTATGGGTCGATCCGATTCACGACGGACAGACTCGAGTCGTTCTCGATGCGATGTTGCGAGAGGTGGCGTCGCGCGGACCCTGGGTCAGCGCCCACCCTGACGTTATCCTGAAGATGGGCGTCAAGGAAGTTCTACATCGCACCAAGCATCTCGGCTGGGGAACGGATACCCATCTATATCCAGGCAAATCCGCGTTTCAGTCCGAGTTCCCGTTCCGGCTGCAATCGGCAGGACCGCGCGTGCTCAAACAAAACAGGGGCAATGGAGGTCAAGGGGTCTGGAAAGTCGAGCAAATCTCGCCGATGGGCAGCGACACCGTAGTGGTTCGAGTTCTGCACGCACTCCGAGGAAGCATGCCTGAAGAGACGACGCTTCACGATTTCATGGCGCGCTGCGAGGCATACCTCACGCCCGATGGCTGCATTGTTGACCAACCCTTTCAGTCCCGCCTGCCCGACGGCATGATTCGCTGCTACATGGGAACCGACAGGGTTGTCGGGTTTGGACACCAGTTGATCAAGGCACTGATACCGCCGCCGCCGGAAGGCCCCGACTCCGACGCTGCGCAGCCCGGGCCACGTATCATGTACCCTGCCTCGGCCGAACCCTTCCAGGCCCTCAGAGCGAAAATGGAACTCGAATGGACGCCGCAAATGATGGAACTCCTGAACATCGATAGCGCTTCGCTGCCGATTATCTGGGATGCCGACTTTCTGTATGGGCCGCGCACCGAATCGGGCGAGGATACTTACGTGCTCTGCGAGATCAACATCAGCTCGGTTTTCGCCATACCGGAGCAGGCGCCGGCGGCCATTGCTCGCCTCGTGAGTGAACGTCTGCGTAAAAAATAGACCTCGGTCCGAGGTTCCGCTGAGGTGCACGCGTGGTGAGGAATCGCAAGCCCGGTTACCTCATCGATCGTGGACGAGGAAACGCTCGCAATGGCCCTCAGAAAGAATGCTCACGCTCACGACACGCCGTCGAGTTGAGGCTGAACGATCGGTATCGGTGCAGCGCAGTTAAAGTCACCGGAAGCGAATTCAAGGAGGCCCCTCGTTGGCGGGGGCCTTGAGATACGAAATCACCGTGTTTCTGTTAGTACGTCACAGAAGCCCCACTGCCAGTAAAACTGTGCTGCGTAGGAGCGTCATTTGCGTAGTCGGAAACGGCCTGGATGATGTTCACGATCTGCTGCGGCAACCTGCCGCCGCTGACGGCGGTCATAGCAGTACGATCCATCTCAACGGCGACGGGGAGGTCCTTGATTACTAGCGTGTTCATTTCAATTCTCCAAGCGTAAGTTAGTCAGTCAGGATGTCAGAGTGACTTTGAGGGTGTCGGCACTCCTTGATGAGGATTAAGGCAAAGGGCGTGCCATCCGGTGGCACCTCGCCAAGCGATCACACAACCACTTGAAAATATTGAATTTTCAATGGCGACTAGTGCGAAAGGTAGACAGAGGTGCGCGCTGCGGTCGGTGGTTCGGACCCAACTCTTCGTCTGGCGCTGTGGGTTAGATCGCGACACATGCGGTCCGCTTGCGTATCCCGTGTTGGTACGATGTCCTCGAGGCTTAGAAGCCGATCAAAGCCGGGCGCGCCGGATAGCTGCCTCGGTGGAAAAAGAGTTCGGGAAATAACCCGGCCCGTTCTCTATCGTTTCCTTTTCAACGCCACGGCAACTCCCGCGCCAGAACTAACTCGCGCCGCCGACGCCCCTTCCTCGGGAAATCCCTCCCCTTTTATTCCCATCTAATGGGAATATGTTTTTTGAAATCCGAGAATCGTCTGGCATTCTGAGTTCTTGATGGTTTGTGGGTGGCGTGATCGTGAACGTGGAACAGGGTGTGACAGGGGCCGAACGGGTGTTGCTGGTGCTGGCCGCGCTCGCCAGTCATGGCAAGGCGATGTCGGTCAAAGATCTGCTAGCCGTGACCGGGCTTGCGCAAAGCACGCTGTACCGTCAGATCGCGCTGCTCAAGCGTTGGGGTTTTGTCGCCGAAAACGCCGGATACTACGCGCCCGGTCCGATCAGCTTGCAACTCGCGCTTGGCTTCGATGTGAATTCGCTGCTCGTCGAAGCGAGCCGCAGTGAGATGCAGCAGCTCGCGCGCGTGTCGCAGGAAAGCATTGGACTGGTGGTCGCGGTCAGGCATCAGGTGATGTGCCTTGAGATGGTCGACAGCCAGCATTCGTTGCGCTGCTCGTTCGAGAAAGGCCGCGCCGTGCCGCTCAAGGCGGGCGCCTCGGCGAAATCCCTATTGGCATTCATGGCCGACAGGGCGCGCGCCGAAGTGCTCGACAGTGTGTTCGACAACGACCCCGTCGGCCGTGCCGCGATCGAAGCAGAGCTTCAACAGATTCGAGCCCAGGGCTACGCCGTTAGCGACAGCGAAGTCGACCCCGGCGTGTGGGGCGTCAGCGCCCCGATCTTTCATCACAGTGGACGCGGCGCCGGCAGCAGCGCGTCGATCACGTTGATGGCGCCATCAACGCGCGCCATCGGACGAGAAAGCCAATTCATCGACGGGACGCTACGTACGGCCCGCGCCATTTCCGAGCATATGCAAACCGAGTAACGGGACGAAGCTTTTCAATTTCATCCTGCAATTCGGGATCCGAATTAACCGCATGACTTGAAAGAACCACAAGGAGCCTACCCCATGAAGCTGCAACGACTGTTGTCCCTCGCATGCGTCACGTTCGCCGTGACGTTGGGCGGATTTTCCGGCGCGGCATCAGCACAAACGCCGGATGTGCTGAACGTCGCCACCGACGCCACTTTCCCGCCGATGGAGTACACCGAGAACGGCGCGCGCACCGGCTTCGACGTCGACCTCATGAATGCGCTCGCGAAAGCGATGGGTAAACGCGTGCAATGGACCGACATTGACTTCAAAGGTCTGATTCCAGGTTTGATCGCGCATCGCTTCGACGCTGCGATTTCTGGCATCTACATTACCGACGAGCGCGCGAAAGTGGTCGACTTCACCGATTCGTACTACGCGGGCGGTCTGGCCGTGCTGGTCAAGAGCGATTCACCGATCAAGACGGTGACCGATCTGAACGGCAAGAAAGTCTCGGTCCAGGTAGGCACGAAGTCGGTGAGCTTCCTGCGCGATAACTTTCCGCAGATCAATCGCGTCGAGGTCGAGAAGAACCAGGAAATGTTCGACCTGGTGGGGATCGGTCGTGCCGACGCTGCTGTGACGGGTAAGCCGGCCGCGTATCAAGTCGCGAAAACGCGTACCGGCTTCCGCGTACTCGACAAAACGCTGACCACCGAAGCCTACGGCATCGCCGTGCGCAAAGACGAGCCGCAATTGAAGACCTCCTTCAACACCGCGCTCGCCAAGATCAAGGCTGACGGCACGTATGCGGCGATCGTCAAGAAGTGGTTCGGCGCGAGTGCGCAATAAACGGCCGGGCAAACGAAATGGAACTTGACTTCTCGCCAGTGATTGCCGGTTGGCCGGACATCATGCACGGCGCGCTGGTGACGGTCGAAGTGACCGCCGCGTCGCTCGCGCTCAGTTGCGTACTTGGCCTGTTGATCGGCATCGGCCGCCTGACGCCGCAGCGGCGCATCGTGTACGGCTTCTGCACCGCGTACCTGACGTTCTTCCGCGGCACGCCGTTGCTTGTGCAACTCTTCCTGCTGTTCTTCGGCCTACCGCAATTCGGCATTCTGCTGCCGGCGTTTTTGTGCGGCATGCTGGGGCTCGGCCTGTATTCGGCGGCTTACGTATCGGAGATCGTGCGCGGCGCAATTCAGTCCGTCGATCGCGGCCAGATGGAAGCGGCGCGTTCGATTGGGATGTCGTCGGGGCAGGCGATGCGCGCGATCATTCTGCCGCAGGCTATCGTGCGGATGATCCCGCCGCTTGGCAACGAATTCATCGCGTTGATCAAGAATTCGGCGCTGGTGTCGCTGCTGACGATCGACGATCTGATGCATGAAGGCCAGAAGATCATCAGCGTGTCCTATCGTTCGCTCGAAGTGTATCTCGCCATCGCGCTGGTGTACCTCGTGTTGACGCAGGCGACCAATTACGCGCTGCATCGCGTCGAACGTCGTTTGCGTGTGGGAGGAATGGTGCAATGAATACCGTGGCCAAAGTCAATGAGCCTATCGTCAGCATTCGCGGTCTGACGAAATCGTTCGGCTCGCATACCGTGCTCAACGGCATCGATTTCGATATTCAACCGCAGCAGGTCGTGGTGGTGATCGGGCCGAGCGGCTCGGGCAAGAGTACATTTCTACGCTGCTGTAATGGACTCGAACAAGCAGAAGGCGGCACGATCGACATATGTGGGCATCGGCTAGTCGACCAGGGCGAGATGCTCAAGGAGCGTTCGCTCAATGCGCTGCGCACCGAAGTCGGCATGGTGTTTCAGTCGTTCAATCTGTTTCCGCACCTGTCGGTGCTGCATAACATCACCGTGGGGCCGCGCATGTTGCGTGGCGCCAGCAAGGCGCAGGCCGAATCGGCTGCGATGGCGTTGCTGGAGAAAGTCGGGCTCGCGCACAAGGCGCATGTGATGCCGGCGAGTCTGTCGGGCGGTCAGAAGCAACGGGTTGCGATTGCTCGCGCGCTAGCAATGCAGCCGCGGGTGATGCTGTTCGACGAGCCGACATCCGCCCTCGATCCCGAACTGGTCGGCGAAGTGCTGCAAGTGATGAAGCTGCTCGCGAGCGAAGGCATGACGATGGTGGTGGTCACACACGAAATGGGCTTCGCGAAGGAAGTAGCCGATGTGGTCGTAGTCATGGATGGCGGCGTGATCGTCGAAGCGGGGCCGCCCGCGGAGATTTTCTCTGCGCCCTCACAGCCGCGCACACGCGCATTCCTGCAGGCGGTGTTGTCACGCGCATGAGAGTTCCATTCAACGACAAGGTGTGGGCGGGCCGTTCCGACGACGGCGAGCCCGGCGACACGCGGCGTGTTTTCAATCAGGTGACGCCGTTCGGCAGCGCGGTGCAGGTGCAGCGCGATGCGCCGGTAATCGTAGGCTTCTGCTCCGATGAAGGCGTGCGCCGCAATCAAGGCCGGATCGGCGCAGCGCATGCGCCCATCGAATTGCGCCGTGCGCTGGCCGGCTTGCCAGCCAAAACGGCGATCGCGGCACTTGCCGACGCAGGCGACGTGGTGTGCGACGACGGCGACCTCGAAGCCGCGCAGGCGGAACTGGCCCACGTGGTCAGTGAGGTGCTGGCGGGCGGCGGACGCCCGCTGGTGTTTGGCGGCGGTCATGAGGTCGCGTGGGGCACGTATAGCGGTTTGCGGCTGCATCAGCAGAGTGAAGCCGAGAATGAGGCCACGCTGCTCATATCGCGCAAGCTGCTGATCATCAACTTCGACGCTCACTTCGATCTGCGTCAGAAGCGTCCCGCGAATTCCGGCACGCCGTTCGATCAGATCGCGCTTGACTGTGAGCAACGAGGGGTGCCGTTCAACTATGCGTGCTTCGGCATCAGCGATCTCAGCAATACAGCTTCGCTGTTCGCGCATGCGGAGCGACTCGGCGTGCACTACGTGTTCGACGTCGATATGCAGGAAACGCAACTGCCGCAGCGTCTGAAAGAGCTTCAGAAGTTGCTGGACGCGGCGGACGACGTCTATCTGACGATCGATCTCGACGTCTTGCCGGCCGCCACGGCGCCGGGTGTGTCGGCGCCCGCTGCGCTGGGCGTACCGCTGTCGGTGATCGAAGCGATGGTGCTGCGCGTGCGGGCTTCGGGCAAGCTGCGCGCGGCGGATATCGCGGAGTACAACCCCACGTTCGATCAGGACAGGCGCACCGCGAAAGCGGCCGCGCGACTGGCGTACCGGTTGCTTTAAATCACGTCATCACGCTCACCGTATCGCGTGAGTAGTACAGACGTCGCCGGATCCCTGAACTGAATTTAGCAAGTTCTGCCGCTTGCGTTGATGGTCACAGTTGAAAATCGGTTAATTTGCGGCTCGATGAACGTGAGCCGGGCGAGGAACTGATCGATTGTTAGCGATCTTGGGCCTGATGTCGAACGACCCCTCATGGCCGATCGCTACCGCACTGCCCAGCACCCTCACCCGACAAACCAGCCTCATCCTGACGAAGCTTTTCCATACGGATCAACCGCTACATGTCACGCCAGCTATCCGCGCAGCACATCCGCCACAACGCCATCACACTTTCTTGTCTTCACGTTTAGCCTCCGCCATGGCCTCCGGCTCCAACTCTTCCGCCGACCGATTCAGGTGGACGAACACGCCCCATGACGCAAGCAGCAAGGCTGTCGAAGCAATCAGCCAGGCCGCATACCGAAGCTGCGAGGGATCCTGGTGCAGCGCTTTGAACGTTGCCACGAGCCCTTCAATGGCAAGCGCGACGACGACAACCACCAGGAATCGCGACATGAAACGCCGTACCCGCGTCGGCGCGCTCACGTCGGCCTCGCGTATGACCTCTTCCTCTACGATCGTCTCGGCGATCTGCAAGGCGACAACGGCCCCAGCCAGCAGCCCCAAAGCTTCAATGACGGATAGCGCGCTTGCCTCGTCCCATTGACTCGCAAATGCACTCAATCCGACGCGAGCGGCAATCGCAATCAACATCAGCGCCGCGCAGGTGAAGAGAGCCGCCATCAGCCCATGAACGATCGTAAAGAACCGCAAAAGTAACTTCATTCTTTTGGCTCCCTTGAATTGCAAGTGAGTGGTCCATGCCGTGTTCCATCGACTCCTGAACGGCGCGGCGACGAGGGCTGATTGTAGAGGCGGAACGGATGGGCCTGACAATGGGGCCAAACCCGCGGACCAAACCCGCGCCTCACGAATTATCGTTCCGGCCACCAGCGTGCGCGGATGCAACCGCCTTGCAATTCGTCCCTGACGTGGCGGACATGCAGCACACTCGCCACGAAGGTCCGTCCAACGATCAATATGCGAGACCCAAGCTGACTGCCCATCCTTTAACGTGGTGACCAAACACATAGGCTGCGCCAACTCGCAGGCGTTTCGACTGTGCGTCCTGGCTCGAAAGAGGAACTTCAAATCCGCCCCCGACGTTGGCTAGTGTTGAAAAACCCAGCGCGCCGTAATTGGGTCCGAAAAATCCGCCATATCCCGCATTGACAACGTAATTCAGCGGGCGCGCAAATAGCCGGGCACCCGTCGGCCCCGAGTAAGACGACTGTATCGACCATGAACCCGCTGTTTCCCTGAACCGGAGTAAAGGATCCGACTCGTCAAAGCTGGAGACCCACGACCATGCAATATGCCCGCGAATAGTCAGCGTCTGTGCCTGCGCTATATTCGCCGTCCATTCGAGCGCTGCATTCGGCGTGATCAGCCATGCATTTTCGTGCCAGTTAAGCAGGGGTCCGTCGGTAGCGGGTTTCAAGCTAGTGGCCGCGCCTGCATACGAAGCGTCATTGAGCAGCCTGGCGACGCTGAGGTCGAGGCCGGGCTCGAATGTAAACCCATAGCCGAGTTTGCTTTTCAGGAACAGACCGCCCGTCGCGCTGAAGGCCGACCACCTGCTTACGATGCTCCCTGCCGCGCCGTTTGGCGCATTGATCATGAAATCAGCTTTTTCATGAAAGTAACCACCGGACACTCGCCAGCCAATACTGTTGCGATCGGAAAAAGTGAGCAGACTGCCCTCGTAGGGGATTCGGGTGACAGTAAGCGATTGCGGCACGGCACCGTCCGAAATGTCGAGGTGCGCGGAGCTGATGTCCGGGGTCGCGCTCAAATTGACGATTTGCGAATACCCCGAACCGAGACGTGCAGCGCCGATGAGGTCCCGGGTGGACTGCGCAACGGCAGGGGCCGCGCTGGTGACAACGGAAAAAACGAAGAGAAACTGGGCCACACAGACCGGCGCAACGCTACATTGGGTTTGAGCCGAAGATCGCATGCGGGGTTCTCTCCGTGTGGCGAATGAATACGCGCTAGGTATTCAATGTACCGCATGCAATGTACCGCATGGATCCGGGCGAAGTCATTGAACTAGAAAACGGCGCGTTCACCGGGACGGCGCACTCGGCTCATATGTGCTTCAGTCATGCCGAAGGTATTTCAAGTCTGAGAGCTGATTCGCGGGGAAAATGGACTCGGCGAGTTCCCGCAACCTCAATCACCATCCAGCAGGCTGTTGAATCAATCGGATGCGTTACGTTTTAAGCAATGACCATCAAATCACGCTTATTTCGCGTGTGCGGCAATCCTCTCCCTGTTCCTTGCGTGATCTCGGCTTTTCTATGGCGGACTTTAGGCTCGATATCCGCTTTGCTTTGCGTCGCTAAATGGTCTACTGGCATCGCCGCGATTTACTTGTATTTATTTGCGTGAGCCAAACGGAAGAGCAGCGTCGCCATTGAGTCTCTTTTGGCATTAGCGCGCCGCCGGCTGATTCACGACTTCTCGCCCACACATATCGGAATGGTCTGCCCGAGGTGGGCGCCACTGTCAGCAATGGACGAACAACGCCACTCCCACTCCCACCCGCAGCGGCGCTCAGAACTGCTCGATCCACGTCGCGAGGCGATCGGCAGAAAACTCTGTTTTATATTGGGTAGGCCGAAACGCGACGGCGTTGCCTTCACGTACCGGCTGGAGCGCGAGGTCGTTCGCGTCCAGCCAAAGCAGGCTTGCCAACCATGCAGCGTGCCGGCTCGATACGGCCTGGTTTGCCGGTTCTCCCAGAAATTCGGTAAGCGCCGCAAGCTCGTCCCACACCAGAGCATCCGCTTCGCGCCTGACCCTGATGCCCGCCTCCTCCAACGTGTCAGCCAGCGCCGCCACAGCGTCGCCACCGCCAGAAACGGCACGTCGGTTACGCAACTCCGCGAGCTTCGCCGACACCATGTTGCCAAACGCCCCGCTCCGGCTACTTTCGGCCGCGACCAGATCCGAGTAGTCCAGCAACAGCCAGTCCGGCTCGGCATTGTGCACGTCGGCGAGCAGTGCGGCCGCGAGGTACGTCTCCACCGGTTGGAAGCGCTCGGGCCCGATCAGCGTGGCGGACAGCGCACGAATCAGACCGATCCGCGTGGCGAGAGTCTGCTTTTGCAGCACGCCGAGTTTCTCGCGCAGCAAATGGTCCCGCTCCTTGCGCAGTTCGGACAGTTCGAGCGCCTGCTTCAGTTCCATACGCAACGCTGCAATGTCCCACGGCTTTTTGATGTAGCGGTGGATATGACCGAGGTTGACGGCGGCAACAGTCTGGTCGATCTCCGAATAAGCGGTAGTCAGTATCCGCACGACATGCGGATAGCGCTCGCTTGCATAGCGGAGCAACTCGTTGCCGAACTCGCCCGGCATGCGCTGGTCGGAGACAAGGACTCCCACCGTGTCACCATGTGCGTCCAGTAGCGCTTTGCCCTCTTCCACCGAGTTGCCAGTCAGGACTGGCGCCAGGCTTCCGATGGCACGCTGGAAGTATTTCACGGCCGTGGCCTCGTCATCGACGAAGATGATCGCCGCCGACGACTCCTGTGTGGCTTTCGCTTCGTTCATCAACAACTCCTGTGCGTTTGACCTTTGATAGGGGGGAAATCCAGCATGACGGTGGTGCCAACCCCCGACGTGGACTCGATCTGGAGTCCGCCGCCACAGGACTGCATGACGCGATTGCACAGAATCAGGCCCAAGCCGTTCCCGCCGGATTTCGCGTGCGTTGTAATCGGGTCCGTCAACAGGCGGGCCTTTATCTCGGGCGGAATTCCTGGCCCGTTGTCGCTAATGCGAATGCCGGGGCCGTGCTCTGCTGTCACGGTAAAGCGCACCGACGGAGAAGGCACATCCGCCAGCGCGCGCAGCGCATTCGACAATAGCGAAGAGAGCACGAGCGCCACGCAATTGGGCTGCGTCACGACGGGAAAGTCGCCGATGATCTCAACCTGCACCCACGACCGCTGCGCCGCCGCAAACGGATAGGTGTCGAGCAAAGCCGAGATCAGTCCATGTGCCGTGATCTCGGTGCGGGCATCGCCCTCCGCCATTTTCCGGTGCCCATTGTGAACCGATCGCCAGAAGGACGAGACCACCGCAATGCAGTATTGTGCGCTCTCGCGCATCGCTCTAACGGCCCCGGTGATCTCGAGCGGCGAATCGTGCTCCCTGTCGTCGCGATTTTCGATGCTGCTCGCGTTCAACGCGATGGAAGCGAGCGGCGTGTTCAGTTCGTGCGCCAGAAAGGCGAGCGTCTCGTCTATCGCCATCAACCGCTGGTTCTGAATGGCGCGCTCGCGATAGCGCTCGATCGCCATTTGCAGCGTCTCGCGCACGGAAGCGGGCTTAAGCGGTTTTTCGAGGATGCGGAAAACCTCGCCGGTATTCACCGTTTGTAGCAGCACGTCCACGTCTGCGTAAGCGGTGACCAGAATACGAACGATGTGCGGGTATTCCTGCGCCACCTGTCGCAACAGGTCGCCGCCATCGCGGCCAGGCATGCGGAAATCCGTCACCAGCACGGCAATGCGGGCGTTGTCCTGTTGCAGGATCGCAATTGCTTCGTCACTGCTTTTCGCGAGCAGGACCTCATAATCCGCATCGACCGCGCGTGCGAAATATTTGCCCGCCAACTCTTCGTCGTCGACGTAGAGAATAGTGGGCTGCGTCTGCCTGATGTCGTTCATGGGGTTCTCACGGGGCGCGCGACAGATCGAAACTGAACGATGCCCAACTTCCCAGTTCGCTCTCAGCGTACAGCAGGCCGCCATGGCGTTCGATAACGGCATAACTGATCGACAGACCCAGGCCCAGGCCCTGCCCGACATCACGCGTGGTGAAGAACGGCTCGAACACGCGCGCCAGATGCTCATCCGCGATACCCGGCCCGTTGTCCCGCACCGTCACATGCAGGCGTTGCTCCGACCACTTCACCGAGATGTGAATCGTCGGCCCGGCGGTGCCCGCATTGCGCATGGCCAGCACTGAATTGGAAAGCAGGTTGATCAACACGCCGATAATGGCCGCTTCGTCGCCCAGCACGAGCGTATCCGCGGGAAGGTCACGCGTCACGGCTACACCGCGCAATTCATGCGCGATGAGCCGAATTGCCGAATCGAGTGCCTTTTCGAACAGGAAAGGCGTGCCCGCCTCCGCCTCGGCGCCGGGCCGGCGGTAAGCGAAGGTCTTGAGGTCCGACACGATGTGCTGGATCCGCTGCATGCCCTGCCTCGCGTCGACAAGGCATTCCTGCAGCGTCGGTTCCGTTTTGGTCACGGGCTCCTCCAACGCGACCTCGATCGCCATCAGGCAAAAATTCACCGGGTTGTTGACTTCATGCAACAGGCCCGCGGCCAGCGTACCGACTGCCGCCATTTTTTCCTGCTGCAGCAGTTGGCCTTTGATGTCGAGCAACTTGCTGTTGGTCTCTTCGAGTTGGGCATTCTTTTCCGACACTTCGGTCTTCAGGCGGAACAACATGAAGCGCACCCGCTCATTGAAGAAAGTGTAGACAGCACTGGCGGCAGCGGCGAACAGAAGAAGCAGTACGTTGACGGTCATCGTGCCGACCAGCACGGCGCCATGCGGAGGCAGCAGGCAGGCAAGCAGGTACAGGACGCAGGACAGCACCCCGAAAACCAGGTTCTGCCACAGCCCGAATGGTAATGCGATACCGGAAGCGAAGATGGCAAGATTCAGACCCATATAGTAGGGCGACTGAACACCGTCGGTCTGCCAGATCATCCACGAAATCATGGCCTGCGGCAGCAGCAGCCAGGAGAGCGTCAACCATGGGGACATGCGTCGGCCCCATGCGGTGCCCAGCATGATCACGATGCCACCGATCAGCAGCGAGACGAGCAGACGCGCGGCGGCGAACGACGTCTGCAGTTGCGGATACTGCGCGTGATCCAGCCCCACGCCCAGCAGGACGAGCACAATGGCCGTATACGCGCCGCCGCGGCTGAACGTCACGCGGAAGTCCGCCAGCTCGGTCTGATAGCCTGTGTGCAGTTGACTGATACTCATGGATGGGTGTCTGCTGACGTGTCAGAGGATCGTGGCTTCAGCGAACACATTCACCCCGGTCTCGTCGACGTAGAGCTTCTGTTCGGTGGACTGTGCGGGCAGCAGCGAGCGCATGCCGCTCTCGTCCCGATAGATCAGATACCACTCGAGCAGATGCTCCATGCCGAACTTCTCGGGGTTCGCCGAGTGGACGTTGGTGACCAGCAGTTGCCCGCCAGGTCGCGTACGCGCAGCGAAATAACTCAACAGGCGCGCGCACACCTTGTCCGATAGATAGTCGAACAGGCCCGCACAGTACACGGCGTCGAATTCCCGCAGAGACGCATCGGGTGTAATTTTGCGTTTCAGCAAATCGTGCACCGATTGATGCACCGTCTCCACCGAAACCGTTTTTCCGGCCTCGGCCGCCGCGCTTTCGATGGCGGCCTTCGTGAAAGCCAGTGTTTCCTCGCTGAAGTCCACTAACTGGAACGACAGCAGATCGGGACGCGCGTATTCGCGCACGAAGCGCTGGATCTCGAAAGCCGGTCCGCAGCCAACGTTGAGTATCCGGAACGGTCTGCCGGCAACGCGCGCCGCTTCGGCCTGACGCGTCAGAAAGTCGATCAGCAGCGTGATCCGGTTCCGGTGCGCGGTCGCCACGGCGGCCTTGAGGAAAGCCGTATTGACGATCTGGAAGTAGGTGGTCGGTCCCTGTTGCGGATCGTTCAGGATCTGGTTGACCATCTCGTAGTCGCCGGCATAGCCCAGCGGCTTCGTAAACGTCCGGTAAACGAAAGGGGCTCGCAGCAGCAACGGATGCAGTGCCGCTTGCGCGTACGTACGATGCACGGGGGCACTGTCTACGTCGACGAGTCCGGCCTCTTCTTCGAGCCGCACGAGGTACGACTTGACCTTGTGCATGATCGGCGTGGCGAGTTCGTAGAACAGATCCTCGCGCAGCCTGCCGTCGGTCTTTGGCAGGCTCTCGGTGAGATCGACCTGCTCGACCCAGCGCGACACTTCCGAGAGGAACGCGCGCATCTCGTTGACCACGATCTGGTAGCCGCGCCGGATATTGAAGCGCGCATCCCAGTCGCTGATAAAGAGTTCGGCTTCTCGCCCGACCGACCTGGGTTCATTGGACAGGACGCTCAGCTCGCGCCATTCGTCGATCAGCGCCAGCGATACCACCGCCGTGAGGCCGGTGTTCACCAGACTGACGACCACGGCCTTGCCCAGATAGGCGTTCTTGCTACCCATCCGCACGCTCAGCTCGCTTAACACCTCGCTGACCTGCACGATCGAGTAGGGGTTATAGACCTCCATCACCAAAGACTTTCTCTGGAGGTTAATGATCGTCCCACGCACGTGCTCGCGTTGCGAGTTGCGGAAGCTGACTACCGGATCGATTTGCGTTTGAGAGTACACGGTATAAGAACCTGAGGAATCTGGAAAACGCAGTTGGGTGTTGGATGAAGTCCAGTGATTGGCTGCCGCACTTACGACATGGGATACGAGCCGTGGACGTGGATCAAACCAGTGTTGCGCGGGCAACAATAAAACCCTTTGCCAGAAGCTGGCCTCCGGCGAGTCGCAGTGTAACACCAACAACGGTTAATTCTGAACCACGCCAAATTAGCGGGGAAGCACGTCGGCAAGTTTGCCTTACGAGCGCCTACACGTGCTGGAATTGGAGTGTTGACGAGCCGTCTTTCTCAATGGCCGCTACTGTGGACAGGAAGATGATTGCTATAGCGCGAATTAGTCCGCTACGCAATAGCGACGCTCAGCCGCGCTGGGTCTACGAATGCGGGCGTGACTCACCGCGCTATTCCGAAGCCGGCACAAGGGCTCTGGCGGTTCGCTCGGATTGAGCTTCCGGGAATTGACCCAAATAGCTTTAGCTTTCCGTTTTATTACGTGTTAAAAGGCGCCTGCGCACGGGTGAATTACGCAAATAGCATCTTGATTTGACCTTTGCCAACCGTATAACGTCCAATTGCAAAATTGTTAGCTATTGGCTTTGCCGCGCTCTTGGGCCCGATGTGCTTCGAAATACGAATGCCTTTGCCAGCCCTACGGCGCATCTATCCAATTGGACAGCATGCGCCGGCCGGAACGCGCGTGTAAGCACCTCATAGACCGCGGTTCGGCATAAGCAGTGAATCGCGGTATGAAGGACAGCACCGCGCCCACGCCCATGCCTGCGCAGTCAACCTGGAATCTCGGGCTCGACCAGCTTGGCCAGTTGAACCAGCGACTCTTGCCAGCCGAGGTAGCACATCTCGACAGGAATGACCTCGGGCACGCCCTCCTGCACGACGGCGAGTTCGGTCCCGCAAGACACCTGCCGCAGTGAAATGGTGGTGATCATCTGGCCGGGCAGGTTCGGATCGTCGAACCGGTCCGTATAGCGGATCTTCTCGGACGGCACCAGCTCGAGGTATTCGCCGCCGAACGAGTGACCGTTGCCGGTGCCGAAGTTACGAAAGGACATCTTGAACGTACCGCCCACCCGCGCGTCCATGTGGTGAACCTGACAGGTAAATCCGTAAGGAGGAAGCCATTTTGCCAGCGCATCGGCTTCGAGGAATGCCCGGTACACGCGTTCGGGAGTAGCGCGCAGGATCCGATGAAGGTTGACGGTTCCGGTAGTCATGGTGTGTTCGCCTTTCACTAAAGAGTTGGACATACTCCTACGACGAACCGGCGCCAGCAATATCGACATGGCAATGACCCGGGAAAACCCGTAGACACCAACGGACTTCACCCGTGACCGTTCCTCCGGCCTGCGGCCGTCACCACATCGGCGGCATGATCCGCGTGATACGACGAACGCACGAGCGGCCCCGCAACCACCTCGCGAAAGCCCATTTTCAAACCCTCGTCGCGCCACGAAGCAAACTGTCCCGGCTCGACGTATCGACGCACCGGCATATGAAAGCGCGACGGCGCAAGATACTGGCCGATGGTGAGGATATCGACATCATGCGCGCGCAAATCGCGCATGGTGTCGATTAATTCCTGGTCGGACTCGCCAAGTCCGACCATCAATCCCGACTTCGTCAATACGGCCCCATTCGCCTGCTTGACGCGCGCGAGCAACGCGAGCGAGCCGCGATAGTCCGCGCCGGCACGCGCGGCCCGATACAGCGACGGCACCGTTTCGATGTTGTGATTGAGCACGTCGGGCCACGCCTGCGAGAGTTCGGACAAGGCCCGCTCCACGCGCCCCCGAAAATCCGGCGTCAGCACTTCGACCCGGATGCCCGGTACACGCTCGCGCAGCAACGCGATGCAACTTGCGAAATGCGCGGCGCCGCCGTCGCGCAAATCGTCACGATCCACCGAGGTCACCACCACATAGCGAAGACCGAGCGCCGCCACGGCTTCGGCGAGCCTGCGCGGCTCGCCATCGTCCAATGGCTCCGGCCGGCCGTGCGCGACGTCGCAGAACGCACAACGCCGCGTACAGATGCCGCCCATGATCATGAACGTGGCGGTGCGCTGTGCAAAACATTCGCCGATGTTCGGGCACATCGCCTCCTCGCACACCGAATGCAATCGATGCTCGCGCAGAATCGCCGCCACGCCGGCAACCGTCTCGCTCATCATGGGCCGCGCATGCAGCCACGGCGGCTTCGGCAAGGCTTCGCCGCCGGCGAGCGGCACGATCTTCACCGGAATCCGCGCGAGTTTGTCGCCACTGCGCTTGCCGTGCTGGCCAAGTGCAGTGACGCTATCGCCATGCAGGGCGGCGTCCATCTCAACGCCCCAGGAAGTCGTTGAGCAGGCGGTTCACCTCCGAGGCCGCCTCCATCTGCACCATATGCCCCTTTCCTTCGAGCACATGAACGCGGATATCGCCCTGGAGTTCCTGTGCATGCGAAGCCGGAATGATCTGATCCTGAGCACCCCAGATCACCAATGCGCGAGGAACCAACTCCGCAAGCCGGTCGCGATAGCCCGCGCGTTGGGCGTCGCCATCGAAAGCAGACGCGGCAATCTTGCGTAGCGTGTCCTGCACGCCTTCGAGCCGCTTGTACTTGACGATGTCCTCCACGAGTTGGCGCGTCACGAGCGTGGGGTCGGCAAACAGCTTCGCCAGGTGCGGCTTGAGCGCGTTGCGATTGCTGCCCTCCGTGAATCCGCTGATGTACCCGCCATTGATTTCATTGCCGAGCCCCGCGCCCGCGATCAGCGAAAGCGACGCGACGCGCGCAGGCGCTCTGGCGGCCACCGTCATGGCCACCAGCGCGCCCATCGAATGACCGACCAGATGAGCGTTGCCGATACCGCGGTCGTCCATGAACGCGATTACGCTATCCGCCAGTTCTTCCGCACTGCCGGTCTCGACCGCTTTGCCGGATTCGCCGTGGCCGGGCAAATCCAGCGCCCACACGGTGCGATGCGCGGCGAGATCGGCATGATTGAAAAGCCAGTTGTTGAGGTCGCCGCCAAAGCCGTGAATCAGCAACGCGGGCGTGCCGCCATCGCCCAGTTTCAGATAGCGCACGGTGCGCCCGCCGATCTGCGCTTTTTCCGGCTGGGGTCCGGATTCGCCGGCCTCGGCGCTCGCCGGCACGAAGTCGCGCTGAAATGCTTCGACCGCCGCGTCGATCTCCGCATCCGCCGCCTCCGCGTCGGCTACCACGGCAAGCAACGCGCCGATCGGCAGCGTGTCGCCCTCCTGCGCGATCTGCCGCCGCAAGATGCCGTCGAACGCGCACTCGACGCCGGACGAAATCTTGTCCGTCTCCACGTCGAGTATTTCCTCGCCTTTGGTGACCTTGTCGCCGATCGCCTTGAGCCAGCCGTTGACCTGCCCCTGCTCCATCGAAAGGCCCCACTTGGGCATCGTAATCATATGGATCGGCATCGCTTAACCTCTCACTTTCAACACGGCGTCAGCGATCTGCCTGGCCGACGGGATATACATATCTTCGAGCACACCGGCGAACGGCGTGGGCGTATGCGGCGCGGTCACCATTTCGATCGGCGCCTTCAGCGAGTGAAATGCGCGTTGTGCTATGAGTGCGGAGATATCCGTAGCCATCGAGCAGCGCGGATTCGCTTCGTCCACGACCACGACGCGGCCAGTGCGCCTCGCGCTTTCGAGAATGGTCTCTTCGTCCAACGGCGAGGTGGTGCGCAGATCGATCACCTCGACCTCTATGCCGTCTTTCGCGAGTTTTTCCGCGGCCTCGGTGGCGTAATGCACCATGCGGCCGTACGTGACGATCGTGGCGTCGTCCCCGTCCCGTACGATGTTCGCCTCGCCGAACGGAATCGCATACGACTCTTCGGGCACGTCGCCTTCGCGGCTGTATAGCAGCTTGTGCTCGCAGAAAATCACCGGGTCGTTGTCACGAATCGCCTGGATCAGCAGCCCTTTCGCGTCGTACGGTGTGGACGGACACACCACTTTCAGTCCGGGTATGTGCGTAAACAGCGAGGTCAGCATCTGCGAGTGCTGGGCGGCCGCGCGCAAACCAGCGCCCTGCATTGCACGTATCACGACCGGCGTCACCGCCTTGCCGCCGAACATGTAGCGGAACTTGGCGGCCTGATTGAAAATCTGGTCGAAGCACACCCCCATGAAATCGATGAACATCAACTCGGCCACCGGCCGCATGCCGCACGCGGCCGCGCCCACCGCCGCGCCGATATAGCCGCCTTCGGAAAGCGGCGTATCGAGCACGCGGCCCGGATACTTGTGAAACAGGCCTTTCGTGACGCCGAGTACGCCGCCCCACGCATCCTGTTCGCCGGGCGAGCCTGCGCCGCCCGCGTTGTCCTCGCCCATCACGATGACGGTTTCATCGCGGGCCATTTCCTGACTCAGTGCTTCGTTGATTGCCTGAGAAAATGTGATCTTGCGTGCCATGTCTGTCTCCTGGCGACCGGCGTTAGCGCTGTCGCGCCGACTTCGGTTCCGTGAAAGTTTGCGAATCGTTCGGGTTTGCCGCGGGCGCGTTACGGATAGGACACGTAGACGTCGCTCAACAGGTCTTCTGCGGTTGGCAGCGGAGCGGCCTTGGCCTCGGTCACGGCGCTATCGATCAACACCTTGACTTCCGCATCGACGCCGCGCAATTGATCCGCGCTGAGCATCTCTGAGCGCACCACGCGTTCCTCGAAACGCTTCAGGCAGTCTTTCTCGTCCCGCAGTTTCTGCACTTCGCCCGGCGCGCGATAGGTTTGCGCATCGCCTTCGAAGTGGCCGAAGTAGCGCGAGAATTTCACTTCGACGAGCGTTGGTCCGCCGCCGTGACGCGCCCGTTCGATCGCCTCGCCAAGCGCCTCATGCACCGCGAAGAAATCGAAGCCGTCCACGATTACGCCTGGCATGCCGAAACCGCTCGCGCGATCGGCAATGTTGTCGGTCGCCACGGACCACGTCGAAGAAGTCGCTTCCGCATAACCGTTGTTCTCCGCAACGAAGATCACCGGCAAGCGCCATACGGACGCGAGATTCATCGATTCGAAGATCACACCCTGATTCGACGCGCCATCGCCGAAGAAACACACGCCCACGCCGCCCGAGTTCTTGTACTTGGCCGCGAGCGCCGCTCCGCAAATCAGCGGGCCGCCCGCGCCGACAATACCGTTCGCGCCGAGCATGCCCTTCGACAGATCGGCGATATGCATCGAGCCGCCTTTGCCGTGGCATACACCGGTCTTGCGGCCATAGATTTCGGCCATCATGCCGCGCACGTCGACACCTTTGGCGATGCAGTGGCCATGACCGCGGTGCGTGGTCGCCACGTAGTCCGCGTCGTTCAGATGCAGCATCGTGCCGACCGCGGACGCTTCCTCGCCCGCATACAGGTGCACGAAACCGGGTATTTCGCCGGTCGCGAATTCCACGTGCAGGCGCTCCTCGAACTCGCGGATCGTGCGCATCATGCGATACGCCTTCAGCAGTTCGTCCTTGCTCAACTCAGTTGAAACCGACATGGTGTGTCTCCTTGGAATGAATGCACTGCTTGCCTACAACCTACGTTTGATGCGCAACCACATTTGCCACTTCACGAACCAGTTGCCGCGACGCCGAGTAGCGCAGCGTGCGTTCGACATCGACGGTGAGCGGCCCGTCCCAATCCAGCGAGATTTCGTATTGATCGCCGCGCTCCAGTTCGATTTCGCGCTCGCCGTCGAACGCGAGCGTGCCGTGTTCGGCATCGAGCGGCGTCCAGTTGCCGACTTCGAAACGCTCGCAGGTCCGCATGAAGACCCGCTCGACGCGCCCCGGTGCAATCGGCGCGACCAGCGGCACGCCGGATTCGCCGGGCCGCGCAAAGCGCAGATGCAAACCGTGCGACGCCGTGCGCTCGACGGGCGCCCACGCGCCGCCGATCGACGAGAGCCCGATGCCGTCCGGCGACGCGAAGGTGAGAAAGAGCGTGTCGATATCGGCCGGATCGGATACGGCGCGAGCACCGACGAAGCGTTGCCGGCTCACGCACACATCCACTAAGGCGATCTCTTCACGGCCGCGGTTCGGACCGGCCACGCAGCGCACCACAAGGCGTTTGTTACGCGTGAACGCCACTTCTGGCGGCACCGCGCCGGACGCTGCCAGAGCGCCGGCGAGACCGGCGACCGTCGCCTCGCGCAGATCGGGAAACGCGTTGTTCGTGCCGGTCGACAAGGTCAGCAACGGCACCCTGCCGCAATGCGCGGCCACCGCGCGATGCGTGCCGTCGCCGCCCAGCACCGCAATCAGTTCGACGCCGGCCTGCAGCATGGCGGCGACACCCGCATGCGTGTCCACGGCGCTATCGGTGATCGGCTGTTCGATGAAATCGACCGCGGGCCAGCGTTGCTGCGCGGCGACCGCGGCATGCGTATCGAGCGCGCGCAGCAGCAACGCGGCAACGCCGGTCCGGTCGCGCAAGGTCAGCACACGATCCACGCCGAGCACGCCCAAGCCCGCCAACAGACGAACGACCATGTTGGCTTTCTCGGCTGTCGGAAACACCGATGCGTAGGAGGTAAGGCGGCGAATGTCACGACCCGACGCGGGGTTCGCGATCACGCCGACGGTCACTGGCGATGGCACTGGGCTTGTCTCCTGCCCGCGTCTTGCGCGGACTCATATCTGGAGCGCCGTCTTCGAGCGACGGCACTTTTGTCATGAGCAGAACACTGCAAGGGGTGTGCCAATTTCACCGCGCGAGCGTCAGACCAGGCGAACGTGCCTTGTTTAAAGGGTCTTGCGCCTCGAACACGTTGCGAGGCGGGTTGGTCGCGCCGTGCGCCGCAACGCGCGGCGCGTCTCACGTACCGCGTGTGCGACGTGCAGCGGCCGGCATCACTTGCGCATTGAGTCGTGCAAACGCTTGTGCCACCTGCATCGAGGCGATGCGAGACGGCGTCTCATCCCGAGTTGAGACAAACGTCTCACGCGTCTCGCGTGCTGCATTGCAATGTGATTGATGCGGCAGGATGTGCTACAAGAACAGCCTGACCTGACTGCGTGTCGCTCGACCGGAGCCGACCATGCCTTACGTTTCGCAAAACCAGCACGTCGAACGCGTGCGCGGCGCCATCGAAGGACGGCTTCCCGCGCCGGCCGATTCCACGCGCCTCGTATCGTCGTGGCAACGCTCGTTCGAACAATATCGGCTCGATCCCGGTGCGGCGATCGGCCCACGCGTGCTGACGTCCGCCGAATTGCGCGAAGTGCAGGGAAAAGAGGAGGCTTTCCTGCGTGCCTCGGGCCAGTGCCTGAGCCGCCTGCACGACATGATTCGCGTCGCCGACTATTGCGTGATGCTCACGGATGCGCACGGCATCACGATCGACTACCGGATCGAGCGGGAACGCCGCAGCGATTTCAAGCACGCGGGACTGTATATCGGATCATGCTGGTCCGAACGGGAAGAAGGCACGTGTGGCGTGGCAAGCGTACTGACCGATCTCGCGCCGATCACGGTGCATAAGACCGATCACTTTCGCGCCGCCTTCACGACCTTGACCTGCAGCGCCGCGCCGATTTTCGCGCCGACCGGCGAGATGATCGGCGTGCTCGACGCCTCCGCCGTGCGCTCGCCGGATAACCGCGACAGTCAGCGGTTGGTGTTCCAACTGGTGCGTCAGAGTGCCGGCCTGATCGAGGACGGCTATTTCCTCAATCAAACCGCGCAGCACTGGATCCTGTTCGGTCATTCGAGCCGCAACTTCGTCGAGGCGCAACCCGAAGTGCTGATCGCGTTCGACGAATGCGGCAATCTGGTCGCCGCCAATCGCAAGGCGCGCGAGTGCATTCCCGCGTTGAACGGTCCACGCCACATCGACGAAATATTCGACACAGCCGACGTGCACCTGCACGACGTCGCGCGTACCGATGCGATTGTCTGCTTGCGCCTGCGCGCGACGGGCGCCACTTTGTACGCGCGCATTCGTGCGCCGCTCAAACGCGCTTCGCGTGCGACAACCGGCGCGGCGGCCGGTGCCGCGCGGCAACCGCACGGCGGGACTCAGGACGATCTGCAAGTCGGCGCATTGGGCCGTTTTCTGAAAAGTGCCGATGCACGCATCGCGCACAACGCGTCGGTGGCATTGCGCATCATCGGCAAACGGCTGCCGATTCTGATTCTCGGCGAGACCGGCGTCGGCAAGGAAGTCTTCGCGCACGCCGTGCATGATTCGGGCGCGAGACGTACACGGCCATTTATCGCCGTGAATTGCGGGGCGATTCCCGAATCGCTGATCGAGAGCGAACTATTCGGCTACGCGCCCGGCGCCTTTACCGGCGCACGCAGCCGCGGCGCTCGCGGCAAGATCGCGCAGGCGCATACCGGCACGTTGTTTCTCGACGAAATCGGCGATATGCCGCTCAATCTGCAAACACGGCTGCTGCGCGTGCTGGCGGAAGGCGAGGTGATGCCGCTCGGTGGCGATGCGCCCGTGCGCGTCGATATCGACGTGATCTGCGCCACGCACCGCGATCTCGCGCAGATGGTGGCGGAAGGATCGTTCCGCGAAGATCTCTATTACCGCTTGAGCGGCGCCAGCTTGCCGATGCCGCCGTTGCGCGAACGCGCGGATATCGGCGACATGATCGCGGCCGTATTCGACGAAGAAGCGCAAATGGCCGGGCATGTCCTCACGCTCGACCCACGCCTCGCCGAACGCCTCGCGGCCTTCGCATGGCCGGGCAACATTCGCCAGTTACGCAACGTACTGCGTTACGCCTGCGCGATGTGCGATTCCGCGCGCGTTGAATTGCGGCATATCGCGCCGGACGTTGCGGCATTGCTGGCACCCGAGGGCGCGGGCAATCGCGCATTGGCCTCGGCGTTCGCGCAGCAGGACCCGTGCGACGAGCGTACGCGCATTGTCGAAGCGCTGACGCAACATCAATGGCGGCCAAACGCCGCGGCGCAATCACTGGGCATGTCGCGCGCGACCTTATACCGGCGTATCGCGAAACTGGGGATCGTCGGGCCGCATCGCTGCTAATGCTTTTTCCGCAGGCGCCGATAATCCATCGGCACTAGCGTCAGTGGCTGATCATCCATGGCCTGCCCGCGGGATTGGTCTTGAGGCCGCCCGCGGTCGTCGCGCCCTTGGTGCTGCCCGATCCGCATCCACAACCCGGCCCATGCCGGTGCTTGTACTCACCCGAGCGTTGCGGCGCATGCGCCGAACGCTCGTTGACCTGATGCCCGGCGCGCGCGCTCGCCGCCATCAACGACAACGAAGGCAAGCTCAAGGTGCGTTGCGCCGGCGTGTCACAGGTGGGGCATGCGCAAGGCATGTCGCGCTCGGCCACGCGGCGGATCGCCGCGAATGGGCCGCAGTTCTCGCAACGGTAATCATATGTCGGCATGGTATGGTCCTTGAGTACCTTGATTCGTTCTATCTCCAACGACCGCCGCGCCAAGGACAAACTCAGCACGGTGGTCTTCCAGCCACGACCCTTTCGGGTGTTTCAACAGCCGCCTACGTCAGACCAGATCCGGTGACAAAGGCAGATCCACGCCGCCGGTAATGTGCTTGACGGGCCCTGCGGAAGTCGGCTGGATATCGAAGTCGAAAATCTGCGTCGGCAACCAGAGCGTCGCGCACGCGTTAGGCACATCCACGACGCCGCTGATATGCCCCTGCACCGGCGCCGTGCCCAGAATCGAGTAAGCCTGAGCGCCCGAGTAACCAAACTTCTTCAGGTACTCGATCGCATTCAGGCACGCCTGACGGTAGGCGATATGCACGTCCAGATAGTGCTGCTTGCCCTGTTCATCGACGGAGATGCCTTCGAAGATCAGGTAGTCGTTATAGTTGGGTGTGATCGGACTTGGTTTGAAAATCGGGTTCTTGATCCCGTATTTCTCCATGCCGCCTTTGATCAACTCCACCTTCATATGCACCCAGCCGGCCATTTCAATGGCGCCGCAGAAGGTGATTTCACCGTCGCCCTGGCTGAAGTGCAGATCGCCGACGGAAAGACCCGCGCCGTCCACGTACACCGGGAAATACACCTTCGAACCGCGCGACAGGTCCTTGATGTCGCAATTGCCGCCATGCTCGCGCGGCGGCACGGTGCGCGCGCCTTCGGCGGCGGCGTTGTCGCGCGCGTCTCCGGCGAGGCGCCCCATATGCGCCGTGGCGGCGAACGGCGGATTAGCAAGGCCGGGAACGCGTTGCGGGTCGGTGGCGATCAACCCGGCTTCGCGCTCGTTCCAGGTGGCCAGCATCTTCGGATCAGGCAGGCAGCCGATCAGCCCCGGGTGAATCAGGCCCGCGAAATTCACGCCGGGAATATGGCGCGAACTCGTGTAGAGACCATGAAAATCCCAGATCGACTTTTGTGCTTGCGGAAAATGGTCGGTCAGGAAACCACCGCCATTCTTCTTCGAGAAGAAGCCGTTGAAGCCCCATTGCCTCTCCTGCTTCGCGCCGATGTCGAGCAGGTCCACCACCAGCAGATCGCCCGGCTCCGCGCCCTTCACGCCCACTGGTCCCGAGAGGAAGTGCACGATGGAGAGATCGATATCGCGCACGTCGTCGGCACTGTCGTTGTTCTTGATGAAGCCCCCGGTCCAGTCATAGGTCTCCAGAATGAAATCGTCGCCCGGATTGACCCAGCAGGCCATCGGAATATCCGGATGCCAGCGGTTGTGGACGTTCTCGTTGTCGTAGGCCGACTGGTTCAGATCGACCTTGATTAGCGTTTCAGCCATTGCAAACTCTCCTCTTGGAAATTGCAGACAGTCGGCTCACACCGACAGATACTCGCGAATCTTCGCGGTGTCGGCGTCGCTGCGCGTGCTCTCATGCACGAGGCGCCCGCCTTCGATAACGAAGAGCCGGTCAGCCACATCGAGTGCGAAACTCAGGACCTGCTCGGACACGACAATGGTGATGTCCCGCAGCTTGCGAATCTCATTCAACGCGCGCGCAATGTCCTTGATGATGGACGGCTGAATGCCCTCGGTGGGCTCGTCGAGCAACAGCACCTTGGGCTCCGTCACCAGCGCGCGCGCAATCGCCAGTTGTTGCTGCTGACCGCCGGACAGGTTGCCGCCCTTGCGCGAGCGCATCTCATAGAGCACCGGAAAGAGCGCATAGATTTCGTCGGGCACGCGCTTCGTAGGCGAGTTCTCCAGACCGGTCTGGATGTTCTCCTCCACGCTCAAGGTGGAGAAAATCTGCCGCCCCTGTGGCACGTACGCGATACCTTTGGCGACGCGCCGGAAACTTTCATCGCGCGAGACCTCTTCGCCGTCCACCTGCACCGAACCCGCCTTGAGCGGCAAAATGCCGATCAGCGACTTGAACAGCGTGGTCTTGCCCATGCCGTTGCGTCCCATGATCGCCACGGTCTCGTTGCGGGCGGCGTTGAAGCTGATGCCGTGCAAGGCTTCGCTCTGGCCATAACTGACGAATACGTCGTCGACATTCAACATGCTGGGCTCCTCGTTGCTCGTTTCACGGCCGCCTCCTGTTTAACTCGGGGTTCGTTCGACTTCGTACACGACTCAGTGGCCCAGATAGACATCAATCACGCGCGGGTCGTTTTGCACCTGCTCCATCGCGCCCTCGGCGAGAATCTTTCCCTGGTGCATTACCGTGACCTTGTGGGCGATCTGCTCGACGAAAGCCATGTCATGTTCGATAACGATCATCGAACGGTTCTGGCAGATCCGTTTGAGCAGCTCGGCCGTGACCTCGCGCTCGCGCACGCTCATACCGGCGATCGGCTCGTCGAGCATCAACAGTTCGGGCTCCTGCATCAGCAACATGCCGATTTCCAGCCACTGTTTCTGCCCGTGCGACAGCAAGCCGGCTTCGAGATCGAGCTGACTGGCGAGGCCGATCTCACCAGCCACGCTTCTCACGCGGTCCATCACGTCGTCGGTGCGGCGAAACGCCAGCGCACCGAACACGCCACGTCCTCGCGGGAACGACACTTCGAGGTTCTGAAACACGGAGAGGTTTTCGTAGATCGACGGTGTCTGGAACTTGCGGCCTATCCCTCTGCGCACACGGCGAAACTCCGGCAACTGCGTCATCTCTTCGTTGCGGAACTTGATGCTGCCGTGGGTCGCACGCGTCTTGCCGCAGATGAGATCGAGCAGCGTGGTCTTGCCCGCGCCGTTCGGTCCGATCACCACGCGCAGCTCGCCGCGATCCACATACAGGTTGAGCGAATCGATCGCCTTGAAGCCGTCGAACGAGACGCTCAGCTCTTCCACAGCCAGCACGAAATCGGTATTGCTCATGAGGCGCTCCTTGCGCCGCGGCGCGCGAGCCACGGCTTCACATGACTGTCGTAGAGACCGGCGAGCCCGTTCGGAAATGCCATCACCACGCCAATGAAGAGCGCAGCCATGAGGAATAGCCACAGGTTCGGAAAGCTCTCCGAAAACCACGTCTTGCCGAGATTGACGAGCACCGCGCCGTAGACCGCACCGACCAGCGACATGCGTCCGCCGACAGCGGCATAGATCACCATTTCAATGGAAGGCACGATCCCCACGAACGACGGTGACATGAAACCCACCTGCAACGTGAACATCGCGCCACCGATCGCGGCCAATATCGCGGCGACGCAGAACGCGAACACTTTGAACATGGCCACGTCGTAGCCCGAAAAACGCACGCGGTCTTCCTTGTCGCGCATGGCGAGCAGCAGCGTGCCGAGCTTGCTGCGCTGGATTTGCCGGCAACAGAGAATTGCCACCAGCAGCAGGACGGCATTGACGAAGTACAGGATCAGCTTCGCACCGTCGCCGCGAATGTCCCATCCGAGCAGCGTACGCAAATCCGTGATGCCGTTCACACCGCCCGTATACCCTTGCTGGCCGATGATCAGCACCGAAAGAATCAGCGCCACCGCCTGCGTGATGATGGCGAAGTACACGCCGCCCACGCGCCGCTTGAACATGGCAAAGCCCACCACGAACGCCAGCGCGCACGGTACGACCACCACCGCCGCGAGCGCGAACGGCAGCGAATGAAACGGCTTCCACCAGAACGGCAAAGCGGTGAGCTGGTTCCAGTCCATGAAGTCGGGAATGCCGGGCGTCGACTGGATTTTCGTGCTGATCGGGTCGGAGGCTTCGAGCTTGAGGAACATGGCCATGCAGTAGCCGCCGAGGCCGAAGAACACCCCTTGCCCGAGGCTCAGCACGCCGCCGTACCCCCACGCCATCACGAGGCCGACGGCAACGAACGCGTAGGTCAGGTACTTGCCCATCAGGTTCAGACGGAACACGTCGAGCGCGAGCGGAAACACCACGAGAATCAGCGCTGCCAGCACGGCGATGCTGCCGTAGCCATCGGTCGTCAGCCAGCGCCACAGCGCGGGCCGCAGGCCGGCGCGCCCGGCTGCATGATCCGGCGAGGCGGGCACGCCGGCGGAAGGGTTCAGCGGGTCCATATGCGTTTCTCCGGGCTGAAGCAATTGATAGGTCGGTTCAGAGGCGCACTCAATGAAAGATCACGCACGGCGCACCTTCGACGCGAAAAGTCCTTGCGGCCGGAGCATCAGCACGATCACGATGGTCAACAGCGTCACCACGCGCGCCGACGAACCCGTCATGAAGAACTCGCTGATCGACTGCATCTGCGCAATGCCGAACGCGGACGCCACCGTGCCGAGCAGGCTCGCGGCGCCGCCGAACGTCACCACGAGGAATGAATCGACGATGTAGAGCGAGCCGCTAGTCGGCCCGGTGGAACCGATCGCGGTGAACGCCGCGCCCGCGACGCCCGCCATGCCGCAGCCGATCGCAAAGGTCAACCGGTCGGTCTTGCGTGTGTCGATGCCCGCGGCATTCGCCATCTGCCGGTTCGCCACCGTGGCCCGTACACGCAGGCCCCAGCGCGAGCGGTATAGCGCCAGCAGCACGCCGCCTGTCATCAGCACGGCGAGGCTCATCACGAAGAGGCCGTTGATCGGAATGTCGAGGCCCGGCTTCGGCGACCATGAGCCCATCAGCCAGTCGGGCAAAGTCGGGCTCACTTCTTTCGGACCGAACACCGAGCGGAATACCTGCTGCATGCCGAGGCTCAGCCCCCAGGTGGCCAGCAAGGTGTCGAGCGGGCGCCGGTATAGATGACGGATCAACGCCCACTCCGCGACCCAGCCTGCCGCGAACGCCAGCGCGAAAGCCGCACAAATGGCGAGCGGGAAATACACGGGCGCGAAGCCGTGCCAATAGTTGTCGGCCAGCTGCGAAAACATATAGATCGTGTACGCGCCGATCGTCATGAATTCGCCGTGCGCCATATTGATGACGCCCATCTGGCCGAAGATCACCGCCAGCCCCAGCCCCATCAGCAGCAACACGCTGAAAAGGCTCAAGCCCGCGAAACCCTGCATCAGCGTGATGTTAAGAATGTCCGAAGCCGACATGTCGCTCTCCTCGAATTGATCGGCGCGCGCCCGCACTGCGGCGGGCGCGCTGCACGCGCGGCTTGCCGCGGTGATTACTGGTAGCCCTTCGGGAACGGATTGGGCTCGATCAGATCCGGCGATTCCGCGACCACCTTGAACTGGCCGTCGGCCTGTGCCTGACCGATGCGCGTGCGGCTCCACAGGTGATGGTTCGCGTGGATCTTCACGTAGCCTTCGGGTGCGGTCTTCAATTCGATGCCGGGCGAGGCCGCCACCACCTTGTCGACGTCGAAGCTGCCGGCCTTCTCCACCGCCGCTTTCCAGAGCCATGGCCCGAGGTAGGCCGCCTGGGTCACGTCGCCGATCACGGATTTCGGTCCGTATTTCGCCTTGAATGCCGCAACGAATTTCTTGTTGTTGTCGTTCTCGAGCGATTCGAAATACTTCATGGCCGAATAGAAGCCTGCGAAGTTTTCGCCGCCAATGCCGAGCACTTCGTCTTCCGTCACCGAGATGGTCAGCAGGAACTGCTTGTCCGCGGTGATGCCCGCCGCTTTGAGCTGCTTGTAGAACGCCACGTTCGAACCGCCGACGATGATCGCGTAGATGCAATCCGGCTTGGCGATCTTGATCTTGTTGATCAGCGAATTGAAGTTGGTGGTGCCGAGCGGGTAGTACTCCTCGCCGACCACCTTGCAGCCGGTCAGATGCTGCTCGATGTGCTTGCGCGCAATCTTGTTCGAGGTGCGCGGCCAGATGTAATCCGAGCCGATCAGGAAGAAGCTCTTGGCCTTCTTCGTCTGGTTCGCCCAGTTCAGCCCCCAGAGAATCTGTTGCGTCGCTTCCTGGCCGGTGTAGAACACGTTGTGCGACTGCTCAAGGCCCTCGTAGAAGGTCGGGTAGTACAGCAGGCCGTTGTCGCGTTCGAAAATCGGCAACACGGCCTTGCGCGAGGCCGATGTCCAGCAGCCGAACACGGCGGCGACGTGATCGTTCTCCAGCAGCTTCTTCGACTTTTCAGCGAAGGTGGGCCAGTCGGATGCACCGTCTTCCTGAATGACCTTGATCTGGCGGCCAAGAATACCGCCCGCCGAATTGATCTGTTCGATCGCCAGCCGCTCGGCCTGAATCGAGCCGGTTTCGGAGATCGCCATCGTGCCGGTCGCCGAGTGCAACTGCCCCACCGTCACTTCGGTATCGGTGACGGCAAGGTGCGTGGTGTTGACCTTCGCGGTCGGATACTGCTGGGCCCGCGCGATGCCGGGCATGGCCAGCGCGGGCGCGGCAGCGAGCCCCATCAGCAGTTTGCGGCGCAGCGCCGAGGGCATGCCGGACTCGTTCTGATCATCGTGTGACATCGAATTCTCCTTGTAGTCGTGGTCGGGCGACCCGCGCTGGGAACCGGATGGCGGTGTCGACGCCACGAAAGGTAGGTAGCCAATTTGCGCGGCCCAATACGTCAGTTGACGTAGGGCGCGACGAAAATCCGCTCCCTATAATCGCGGCGGCGTGGCGTGCCCCAATGGCGCGAGGGGAAGGAGGCGAGCGCGAATGGAATGCAATTTGCATGGCCGCACCGCTAGCCACGGAATCCGCCGACGAAAGGCCTCGATGCACCAAACGCAACCACAGAACCCGCTGCCTGCGGGTCCCGCCACCCAAGCTGGGGCATCGCGCCCGCCCGCAGGCGGCACGCAGCGTATCGTCAAGATCCGCCGCGACTACAACGCGTGGGTCGGCGACGAGACGCTCGAGGACTACGCGCTGCGTTTCACGCCGCGCACGTTCCGGCGCTGGTCGGAATTCCGCGTCGCCAATACGGCGATCGGCGCGGTGTCGTTTCTGGTGCTCGAAGCGATTGGTGGCGCGCTGGTGGTGAACTACGGTTTCACCAACGCGCTCTGCGCGATCCTCGCCGTCTCGCTGCTGATCTTCCTGACGGGCATTCCGATCAGCTATTACGCCGCACGCAACGGCGTCGACATGGACCTGCTCACGCGCGGCGCGGGCTTCGGCTACATGGGCTCGACGCTGACCTCGCTGATCTATGCGGTCTTCACTTTCGTTTTTTTCGCGCTGGAAGCGGCCATCATGTCGCTCGCGCTGGAGCTGTATCTGAAGGTGCCGCTTTCCGTGGCTTACGTGATCAGCGCGCTCGTGATCATTCCGGTCGTGACCTTCGGCATTACGTTCATCAACCGTCTGCAGGGCTGGACCCAGCCGTTGTGGCTCGTGCTGCTGGTCGTACCGTACGTCGTGGTGTTGTGGCGTGAGCCGCATGTGCTCGCGCAATGGGTGACGTTTCGCGGCGTTTCGGGCAACGGCCACGAGTTCAATCTCGTCGCGTTCGGCGCGGGCTGCACCGTGGTGTTTTCGCTGATCGTGCAGATTGGCGAGCAGGTCGACTATCTGCGCTTTTTGCCGCCGCGCACGCGCGCCAATCGCTTTCGCTGGTGGGCCGCGCTGATCGCGGCCGGCCCTGGCTGGATCGTGCCCGGCGCGATGAAAATGCTGGGAGGCGCGTTTCTCGCCTTTCTCGCCATCCAGCACGAGATCGATCCGGTCAAGGCCGTCGAGCCCACGCAGATGTATCTGGTCGCGTATCAGTACGTGTTCCACTCACCCGAAGGCGCGCTCGCCGCGATGACGCTGTTCGTCATCGTGTCGCAACTGAAGATCAACGTGACCAACGCGTATGCCGGTTCGCTCGCGTGGTCGAATTTCTTTGCACGGCTCACGCACAGCCATCCGGGGCGCGTGGTGTGGCTTGTGTTCAATGTGCTGATTGCGCTGCTGCTCGTTGAAATGGGCGTGTTCGAAGCCATCAGCAAGGTGCTTGCGCTGTACGCCAACGTGGCGATTGCCTGGATTGGCGCGGTGGTGGGCGATCTCGTCATCAACAAGCCGCTCGGGTATAGCCCGCGCCATGTCGAGTTCAAACGCGCGCACCTGTACGACGTCAACCCGGTCGGCGTGGGCGCCATGCTGATCGCTTCGCTGATTGCCGCGCTCTCGCATGCGGGTGTCTTCGGCGCCACGGCTGAAGCGCTGTCGTCGTTCATTGCGTTGCTGGTCGCGTTCATCTGCGCGCCGCTGCTGGCCATCGCCACACGCGGACGCTTCTACCTGGCGCGCGACGGCCGCGACCTCGAACAGGGCGCGATACTGCGCTGCGTGATCTGCGAGAACACCTTCGAACGCGAGGACATGGCGCACTGCCCGGCTTACGCCGGTTCGATCTGTTCGCTGTGCTGCTCGCTCGATTCCCGCTGCAACGACTCCTGCAAACCGCACGCGCGGCTGCCCGCGCAATTCGGCAGCTCGATGCGCACGCTCTTTCCCAAGCTCAAGCTCGGGCCGGCGGGCTTGCGGCTCGCGCAGTACGCCGGGTTGCTGATCGCCGTGCTGACGCTACTCGGCGGCGTGCTGGCGGTGCAGTGGTATCAGAGCGTGCGCACCCTGCCCGATCTCGACACGACCGTCCACGACGTGCTGCTGCAGGGCTATCTGAAGGCGTTTTTTGCGCTGGCGCTGGTCGGGTGTATTGCGGCGTGGTGGCTCGTGCTCGCCAACGAAAACCGCAAGGTCACGCAGGAAGAATCGCAACGGCAAGCCGAATTGCTGATGCAGGAAATCGAAGCGCACCGCAAGACCGACGCCGCGCTTCAGCGCGCAAGCGCCGCGGCCGAATCCGCCAACCGTGCCAAGAGCCGCTATGTGACGGGTCTGAGTCACGAACTGCGCACGCCGCTCAACAGCATCCTCGGTTACGCGCAACTGCTGCTGCAAGGCACCGACGAACTGCCGCCAGCGCGACGCAATGCCGTGGAGACCATCTACCGCAGCGGCGGGCATCTGCTGGCGCTGGTGGACGGCCTGCTCGACGTTGCGCGGATCGAAGCCGGCAAACTACAGTTGAACGTAACCGAGATTTCGCTGCCCGATTTCGTCACCCAACTTTCCGCGATGCTGGAACCGCAAGCCACCGACAAAGGCCTGCAGTTCGAATTCCAGACGGGCGGGCGCATGGCGGAGGTGGTGCGCATCGACGAAAAGCGCGTGCGGCAGATTCTCATCAACCTGATCGGCAATGCGATCCGCTTTACCTCTCACGGTTCGGTGAAGGTACGCGCGAGCTATGCGTGGGAGACCATTACCTTCGAAATCGCCGATACCGGCCCCGGCATGCCGGCCACCGAGCTGGAACGGCTGTTCCTGCCGTTCGAGCGCGGCACGGCGGCGCGCGAACACGATCATGGCGCCGGGCTGGGATTGACCATCTGCCGCATGCTCACGGAGTTGATGGGCGGCAACCTGGAAGTGCAAAGCGAAGTGGGCAAAGGCACGCGCTTTATCGTCAAGCTGTTCGCGCCTGAAGTGCGTGCGCCGCAGTTGCTGGCGAGCGGCCCGCTCAACGTGAAGGGTTACGATGGGCCGCGCCGCACGGTGCTGGTCGTGGACGATCTCGCGGAGCAACGCCGCATTGTCGTGCAGACGCTGACGCCGCTGGGCTTTCACGTCGTGGAAGCCGCCAGCGGACCGGAGGCGCTGCAATGGCTCGGGACCGCGTCCGCGGATCTGATCGTGATGGATGTGTCGATGCCGGACATGGACGGCTTCGAGGCAAGCCGCCTGATTCGCGACAACCATCTGTCGGCCGCGCCGGTTCTGATCCTGTCGGCCAACGCATTCGCGGACGATCGCGACAAAGGCGCCGCAGCCGGTTGTGACGACTACCTCGCCAAGCCGCTCTACATTCCGCTCCTGCTCGACAAACTGGCCGCGCTGCTGCAGTTGCACTGGATTGTCGAGCCGACCGAAACCGCTGCGAGCGCCTCCCCCGTTGCACGCGCCGACGTGACGGCGAGCCTGCCCGCCACGTTGCGCGAGAAACTGCATGCGCAACTGGAAATGGGCTACGTGCAGGGCTTTATCGAACAACTCGACGCCGCCGAGCATGGCGCACCGGAACTCGCCAGCGTGCTCGAACCGTTGCGCGCGCTTGCGCGCCGCTTCCGGCTGACCGAACTCGCGCATCTGCTCGCGCCTACCCAGCAGGTCAATCCCGATGCATGACGACACTTTGCTCCTGCCGCCCGACACGCAACCGGACTTGCCCGACGGCAAACCGGTGGTGCTGATCGTCGACGACACGCCCGACAATCTCGCTCTGCTCTCCGATACGCTGCAGGCGTCCGGCTACGCGGTACTGGTGGCGCTCGATGGTCAATCCGCGCTGCAACGCCTCGCGCGCATTACGCCCGACGCCGTTCTGCTCGACGCGTTGATGCCTGGCCTCGACGGCTTCGAGACCTGCCGGCAGATCAAGGCCGATCCGCGCAACCGGCATCTGCCCGTGATCTTCATGACTGCACTGACCGATAGCGAACATGTGGTGCAGGGATTTCGCGTGGGCGGTATCGATTACGTCACCAAGCCGGTCAAGCCAAGCGAGGTCAGCGCGCGGATTGCCGCGCACGTGCAGCGTTCGCGCCAGCAGCGTCAGGCGGACAGGGTGCTGGAGATCGGAATGCGCGCGGCGCTGATCGCGGCGGCGAGCGGTGAAATCAGATGGCAGAGCGATCTGGCGCGGCAACGGCTCGCGTGGTATGAGACGGGCCGCAAGCTGACAGAAGGGGGAAATGATGACGGAGGCTGCCTGGTTTCGGCTTCGTTGACACCCAGCCGTGCTGACGAAGCCACGCTGTTGCATCACCCGCTCGTCGAAGCCGGCCCGCGGCTGCCTGCCGTGCTGGCGCAATGGCTCGCGCGCTGGATCGAAGCCGGCTGCGACCTGCAAGCCGCCTTCGAGACCGCCGCCGACCGCGTGCGCCGCGTGGCGCGTGTACTGGGACCCGCGACGCGCGGCGAATGGGTGATCCTGCTGGAAGAATTCGACGACGCCGCTCATACCAGCGCCCTCGCCTCCCAATTCGGCCTGACGGCGCGAGAAGCGGAGGTGCTGCTGTGGCTCTCGCGCGGCAAAACAAACCGGGATATCGGCGACATTCTCGGCATGGCGCCACGCACGGTGAACAAACACCTCGAACATGTGTTCGGCAAGCTGCATGTTGAGACGCGCGCGGCTGCCGCAGCGATTGCGGCGAAGGCGAGCACGCGGTATTGACGCAACTGGACGACGGCGGGTTCGGTCGACGCACCGGGTGCGGCACCGGCCAGAATTGTCTATCCCTTGCTTGTGGGCGATTGGCCAGGAATACGGTACACGACAGACTTGTACTTCGGCGTTACACCGCCTTCCACGATAACACCGCCGAGAGATTCGGCAATGCGGCGGCTGGGTCGGTTTTCCTCGGCAACCGGATACGTAAAGCTCTTACAGCCTATCGCGCGCGTTGCCCATTGTGCAACCAAAGTTACAGCTTCACGGCCAAAGCCCTGCCGATGGCGATCTTCACGAATCCAGATGCCGAGTTCCGGAGCCTCGGTCCTTACGTGATGAAGCCCTGCCAATCCGAGAAAACTCCCGTCAGCGCGTTGACGCACCACGAAGACGTAGTCCGATCCGTCGTCTATCTTCGGTATCCAGGACCGCCAAACAACATTGAAATCATGCCGGGAAGCGGGAGGCTCCCACCCCATGTAGCGGGTCAGCGAGGGGGTGATGCACATGAAGGCGGCGTCCGCATCGTCGACCGAAAACGGCCTGATCGAGAGCCGCGCTGATTCAAGCCAAATATCCGTCTGTCGCTGCACCATCTGCCGCCACCCATTGAGCGTCGTCTATATGTCTACGATTGTCGAGGAATCAGAAACCTGCGTCGACTGTCGATTCATGGCTGTATGCATGGCCCGTACCGTAATCAGCCGTTGTGCCTCAGTGCTTCAAGCGCCGGTTGAAAGAGCAACTTTCTGCTAAAGCTCTTCAAGCGATTTTATTCCCGGCCGATGGTCAAAAACAAAAGTTGTGCCCCCCCCGATTGGGGCGAAACCTTGGCATCGCCATTGCGTGTTTGGACCAATTCCGCCTGAATCAGCGCTTTCATATGTCCTGTTCGGTCAAGAGCGTGACTTCATCCGCCGTGTGCGTCCGCCGCCCCCTTCGAGCGACTAAACTGGGCTTCGGTCTTTCGAGGGGGCTTCTCTCAAGCGAACCCCACCCCTCGATTTTTCGGCCTGCCGCTCCCTCGGGCGGCAGGCTCTTTTTCGTGGACCTCTTCAATATCAGGCCGTACGCATGACGACTGCCGGCCTCACCATCGGGTGAAAGACGACCCGCTCCAGTTGCAAAACCGCAAGACGCTTTCGAGGAAAGCATGCAACTACCGCACGTAGATAATTTCATCAAGGATTGGCAACACGGCGTCACCTACAACATCTGCGCCTATCGCAAACTTTCAGGGCAGGAGATGGCGCGCGCGATGCAAGTCTTCATTCAGCAACAGGGCGAGCGTCAACCGAAGCAAGGATCGGTTGTCAAGATTTTCTCTGTGATCGGCCTTGGGGACCCTTAGCCGAGGTGATGTGTCAGACACGTCCGCGATCGTGCGCGTGACGTCTCGCTGGGCAATAGCTCCGAAGCGCGCCGAATGGGAGCACACGCCGCCGTGCCGACGCCGCGGTCTAATCGAACATTGACAGCAGTTCCGCAATGTCCGCGTCAGGCAATCGCTTGGCGAGCATGTCCCAGAAGATCACGTCGCGCATTGCGCTGGCATCTTCGGCCGTTTTCCACTCGCGCGCACCAACAATGGAATTGGCCGTCTCGCGAGCTGCGGAAACAATTGTCTGAATGTCTTGTTTGTGCATGAATCCGTTAACGGTCACGCGTAGAGCTTATTTAGCCTGAGGCGCAATCGTTTGCTAAAAATTTTTTCCACCTCGACCCGGCCGCAAGACGATGCATGTGCGGTGAACGAGTTGAAGATAGCGCTCCACATGATACAAGCGCGTTCCGTGCGCAAGGAGACAGGAAACTCCTTACTCGAAAACCCGCGCGGATCGCGAGGCCACGCCTGCTGAACACCGACAGGCCGCACACGCCGGAAAGACTGCCAGGCGGGCAGCCGGCGCGAATTCGTAGCTTTGGTTGATCCGGAAGGAAATCGACACGCTCAACGCTCGTGCCCGGACCGATGCCGAACGCACCGACTCGTGATGACGAGGCTCCGCAGTGACGGGAGAGTCGGCTTGCGAGGGTGTCACATTGAACAAATGTGAAGGCGGTCGTTTCCTGGGACGTATCGAGTTGCAGCATCCTCGGCAGATGGACAGTGCCGGCGACGGGCGACGACCTATATGGTCCCATCTCCAAGCGCACGGCCTGACCGACCGGACGTCATTCTAACGCTCCCGATGTGTTGCACCGCTTTGCGGCGGTTATCGGAAAGCTTCTGTCCGAGAAGACCAAACCTCGGGACGCCATGCGCGAGGAGCTGAGGCACCCACTTCCCGATACCAATGGCAGACATTCGTGACAGTGCACCACGCGACGAAGCGGAAGCACCCAAGTGAGATAAACCTAACCGCAAATACATTCCTCGCGATATATTTCGCCCATATTGGCCATTTCGCCAATATCGGACAGCAATAATTCCGCATCGCGGATAAATGAAGAATATATGCGCTATACATTCCGTCTCGCTTCTGTTGAAAATTGCACCGGCAATTTCGAAACATTACCCGCCTGCCGGGACGAATCAGACGCCCAGCAAGGCTGTGGACCACCTGACTATTCCGTGTCGTAAACAGCCAACGTGTTGGCCAATTCAGCCATGAAATATTGTCGTCAGAATCAAACGTATAGCATGAGCCAATAAGAAAAAGACAGGGTCTTGGGGAGAAGACTTTGCAGACCACAAATTTCCGGGGAAAAATAAATGGATTTGGTACATACTCTGCCGCGCAATTCACGGCAAAGTGCCGTGCCGATGCAAACCAGCGCTCTGACTCGCGTCGACATCGCACTGTTCAATGGTTTCGCATTGCCTAAGGTCGCTGCAATCATCGAGATTTTTCAGAAGGCTAACTCGCTCGCCGCGACACAGCGATCGGGCCGCGCACGCTACGACGTCTCGTTGCTCTCCGCGGCGGGTGGGCGCATTGCCAGTTCGTCATCGGTATTCGTCTGGACCGACGACGTCCAGTCGCACCGAGGCACGAACGAGTCACACCTGTTGTTCATTGCAGGCGGTCCGGGCGTGCAGCAGGCGTGTCGCGACGAGCGATTGAGTGACTGGCTGCGCCGCAGGCATCCGTTCAGCGAGATCGTGCATCCGATCGCGGAAGGGCAGTTGCTGCTCGCGGCGGCCGGGCTACCTAGTCGCTACTGTCCGCTTCTTTATGGAGGCAGCGAAGCCCACGGCCTGCATCCGGCGCGATCGCTGACAGAAGCGCCGAGTGCCGTCATGACGGCGCTGCGCATCGTCGAAGAGGATCTCGGCGCCGATCTGGCACAACAGGTCGCCGGGTCGATCGCGCCTCAGCCGAAAGCGCCCTTCAACGCGTCGCTCACACTTGGCGCGACGCCCCAGATCAGCGAAAAAATTCTGGCGTCGGCGCGTTGGCTGGAAGCGAACGTCGATCGTCCCATCTCAATCGACGACGCCGCGCAGGTCGCGGCGATGAGCGAGCGCAACTTCCTACGCCGCTTCAAGAGCGAGATCGGCATCACACCCTCCGACTATCTGCTTCGCGCGCGTTTGAATATGAGTTGCCGGATGCTGGTCGAATCGCGTCTGCCGGTCGACAAGATCGCGCGCCGTTGCGGTATTGGCAGCGGCGGGCAGTTGTCGAAGCTGTTCAGAAAATATCTGGCGACAACACCGACTGATTACCGGATGCGCAACCAGGTGGCACCGTAAAAGTCTCCCCACGAAGGTGCGGGGTCAACGGGATGCGATTCAATCGCTCCTCGCCGACGAACAGGTGCTGGCGTATGAGTCGCAGACCCGGCTAACAGACTGCGAGTCTTGCGAAGACGGGTCCGGGCAACCGCTTGACGGACGGCGACCCTTGACTCTATCGGCCAAGATTGTGGTTCATTCAGCCGAGCTTTCGTTGCGCTAATAGAGCTTCAGTAACATTCAAACCTGTCGATTCGTTCTTCAATGCGCAAGGACGATCGCCCCAACCAACTGGCCATTCGATCCCAAAGTTTGAATGAATGGCTTTTTATTCCGACGGTTCAACGTAGCGAGTGCATAGGAGTATGGGCGAGTTCATTCCAGAGTATCTGATCCGCGAACAGGCGGCGGTGGGTGCGCTCGTTCTGTTCGCCATTATTCGCATTGTCTGCGCTGCCGTCGCCTTCGAGAAGGGATGGCGCATATCCGTCGTGCAAGCTTATTGCATTGCGATCGCAGCGCTTTACTGCCTTCCCCAGCTATTCGATCTGTTCGTGTACTCGTATGGAATGCAGGCCGCGACTGCGGCCGCGGAACTCGAGGGTAAAGCAGCCGGCTCCGCGATTGCACTCTTTTTCGCCCCCATTCTGAGTCACAGGCTCGGCTACGAATAGTTGCCCTTCAAGCTTCACGCCCTTCACGGCGTCTGCAACGTCCCGTCTTTCAATCGTGTCTGAGTCCACGTCGTAACGTTGTTCTCGCACGGATATTTCGCCGCCTCGGCTTCATCGAGCTCCACGCCGAGACCGGGTTTGTCATTCGCATAGACGTAGCCATCCCTGAACTCGGGAAGCCCTGGGAAAACGTCGAGCAACGCAGCCCGCGGACCTTTGAGGTCCTGGATCACGAAGTTGGGCGGCTCGGTGCCGGACCACTCCTGCACGCCGAAATTACGCGCGGCGAGATCGATATGGATATTCGCCGCATGCGCCATTGGCGACATGTCACCCGGTCCGTGCCACGCCGTCCTTACGCCAAACTGCTCGGCGAAAATCTGCAGCTTGCGTCCGGCCGTGATGCCCCCGATCTGGCTCAAATGCACGCGAATATAATCGACAAGACGTTCGGTGATCAGAAAGCGCCATTCGTACGGATTGTTGAATAGCTCACCCTGAGCCAACGGCGTGGTGGTCTTCGCGCGTAATTGCCGCATCCATTCGCCCTCTTCGAGCGCGATCGCATCTTCGAGAAAGAACAGATCGTATTGCTCCAGTTCGCACGCAAAGCGGATCGCTTCAACCGGTTTGAGACGTTCGTGCACGTCGTGGCACAACGCGACGTCGAAACCGATCTTGCTGCGAATGCCGTCGAACAGCTTGAGGGTCTCGCGCATGTACTTTCGGCTGTCGAGATACACGCCCTCCGCCGAACCCGAAGGCGCACTCGACGGCGCCCTGCCATAGCCGCCCCCGCCATAGCCCCCGCTCTGGCAGCGAATATGCGTGATGCCCTGCTCGCGATACTTCTGGATGTTCTCGCAAAGTTCATTGAGGTCGCGGCCGTCGGCATGCCGGTAAATCGGCACGCCTTCACGGCACTTGCCGCCGAACAACTGATACAACGGCATATTGGCCTGCTTGCCCTTGATATCCCACAACGCCATATCGATGCCGGAGATCGCGTTGTTCTCGATCGGCCCATTGCGCCAGTAAGCGTTCTGATGCATCAATTGCCAGATTTCCTCGATCGCCTCGGCATCGCGTCCAATCAGCAGCGGCCGCAAATATTCCTCGATCAGACATTTGACCGCTACGTGGCGGTAAGCAAATGTCGCGCAGCCGAATCCGACCAGACCCGGCTGGTTGGTCTCCACCTTCACGACGATCAGGTTGATGCCTTCCGGCGCGGTCAGAATGACCTTTACATCGGTAATCAAAGTTGCCATTTTTCAGCCTGCCAGAAACGAATCAGAGAGCACCAGTCTGCACGGTCAGCGTATTACGTGCGATTCAGCGAGAGCGGCGCTTCACGCTTCGCACGCTGATCGGAATGCGCGGGCACGGTCATCATCAGGATCACGGAGAGCAGCAAGCCGCCCGCCATGAAAATATACGAAGCCGCCGGGCTGCCGGTCGCGCCGTTCAGGTAACCCACCACCCACGAGCCCGCGAAAGCACCGAGCGCGCCGCATGCGTTGATGAGACCGATCGCGCCGCCGAGCACGTTGCTCGGAATCAACTCCGGCACCAGCGCGAAGAACGGACCGTACGGCGCGTACATCGTTGCGCCCGCCACGACCAGCAGCGCGAACGATATCCAGAAATGCGAGCCGCCGATCAGATACGACGCGACGAACGCAACCGTGCCCACCAGCAGCAACGGCCATACGAACAGCTTGCGATTGCGTGTCTTGTCCGAGAGCCACGAGGCGAGCAGCATGAGGATGATCGCTGCGAGATACGGCACGGCGGCGAGCCATCCGACCGAAACGATATCGATCGTGGACGCTGCCTTGAGGATCGACGGCAACCACATGATGAAGCCGTACACGCCGATGCTCCAGAGCGCGTGGATCGCGCAGAACTTCATCACGATCGACGAACGCAACGCCGTCTTGTAGTCGCGCACCGGCGCAATGTCGGCCTGCTCGGCTTTGAGGCGCGCGGTAAGTTCGGTCTTTTCGGCTTCGCTCATCCACGGCGCGTCGGCCGGACGATCCTTGACCGTGAACCACCACACCACCGCCCAGATGAGCGCCGGCGCACCTTCAATAACAAACATTTCACGCCAGCCGAAACTGCGCACCAGATAGCCCGATACCACCGACATCCACAAGACCGTCACCGGATTGCCGAGAATCAGGAAGGTGTTGGCGCGCGAGCGCTCGGTGCGGGTGAACCAGCGGCTGATGTACATCAGCATCGACGGCATGACGGCGGCTTCCACCACGCCGAGCGTGAAGCGCAGCACCATCAGCATCGGAATATTGCTGACCATGCCGGTTGCGGCCGCGCACAGTCCCCACAGAATCAGGCTGAAGAAGATCAGCTTCTTCACGCTGTTGCGCTGCGCGTAGATCGCGCCGGGCACCTGGAACAGGCAGTAGCCGAGAAAGAACAGCGAGCCGATCAGCGAGGACGTGCCGTGCGTGATCCCGAGATCCCTGTCGATCCCGGCAGCGGCGGCAAAGCCGTAATTGGCGCGATCGAGATAGGCGAGGCTGTATGTAATGAAGATGATGGGCATCAGATACCACCATCTTTGAGTTGCTACGGGCTTGACGCTTTCCATGATGTCTCCGGATCGGTACGGCGCATACAACGGTTGACTGCGCGCGAGTCGTTTATTTGTTCTGCTGTACTCGCGCGGACCTGCATTCAATAAAGTTTCAGAGTACGGCCAGCCATCCGCCGTCCACGTAGATGATCTGGCCGTTCACATAGCTCGACGCAGGCGACGCGAGAAAGACCGCCGTGCCGACGAGTTCTTCCGGTTTGCCCCAGCGTTTCGAGGGGTTGCTGCTTTTCACCCATGCGTCGAAAGCGGCGTTCTCGATCAGCGGTTTGTTCATGTCGGTGAGGATGTAGCCAGGGCCGATCGCGTTCGCCTGGATATCCGAGGCGGCCCACTCGGCGCTCATCGCGCGGGTCAGCATCTTGATGCCGCCCTTCGCCGCGGTGTAAGCGCCGACTGTCGCGCGGCCTGCTTCGCTCGTGAGCGAACCGATGTTGATGATCTTGCCGCCCGTGCCGCGCGCGATCATGCGTCGCGCAGCCTGCTTCGCGACGATGAATGCGCTCGTCAGGTTGGTGTCGATCACGCGCTGCCAGTCGCTCAGTTCGAGATCGACGAGCGGCTTGCGAAACTGGATGCCCGCGTTATTCACGACAATGTCGATCTGCACGCCGTCTTTGTCCCACTGCGCGAAAGCCTCGGCGACAGCGGTCTCGTCGGTGACGTCGAATGCGCGACCCAGTGCCTGGTAACCCTTGCCGGCAAGTTTGCCGACCGACTCGGCAACCGTATCCGCACGCGTGCCGTTGAGCACGACGCGCGCGCCCGCCGCGGCCAGCCCTTCGGCCAGCGCAAAGCCAATGCCGCGTGCCGAACCGGTGACGAGCGCCGTGCGGCCGGTGAGATCGAATAGTTGGGTCATGCTGGATCCTCTGTGCAATCGGGAGAAAAGGCGCGAGTACGCCCATCGCGACGGCGCTGCGCGTCGCGTTTCAAGTTCATGGGGTGGCCGTCCGCGAGAGAGGCTTGCGTCAGGCCGGTTGATCGTTGGCGGTGTCGTTCAATGCCGCGCGGTCTTCGAAATCCTGCTCAGCGCGTTTGATGAGCGTGAGTACGGCTTGTTCAGCGGCCTCCGGATCGCCCTGCTCGATTGCGATGCACAGCGCCTCGTGCATGGGCAGTGAACGGGCCGGGCCACCGGCGATTTCCGAGCTGAGCTCGAAGCTCGTGCGGAGAATCGCCGACAGCGCGTTCTGCATCTGCTGGACGAACTGGTTGTGACAGGCCGCCAGGATCGCGCCGTGAAACGCGAGGTCGGCGGGAACGTATTCGCCGTGACCAGCCACCGCGCGCTCCATCGCCTTGAAGGCATGGCGCACCGCCACGCGATCTTCCGGCGTTGCGCGTTTGGCGGCGAGTTTGGCGGCGTTCGGTTCGATGATCAGGCGCAATTCCATCAGGTCTTCGATCAGACCCGGCTCGACGGTGCCGGCGCGCGCGCGCCAGGTGATCACGTCGGGATCGAACAGTTGCCACTGCGAGCGCGGCAGCACGATCGTGCCGTAGCGGCGGCGTACCTGCAGCATGCCCTTGGCCGAGAGCGACTTCATCGTCTCGCGGATGGTGATGCGGCTCACCTGCATCTGCTCGGCCAGAATCGGCTCGGCGGGAAGGATATCGCCGGGCATGAACTTGCCTGAACAGATCTGTTCGCCCATCTGGTTCAGGACCTGCCTATGTAACGTCGCCACCATTCACTCTCTAGGTCATACGTATGATGTAGAAGATAGGCGTGTACCGGTTCCATCGCAACCAGGGATGACCCTCGGGGTGCGTTCCGCCCTGACCACGCTTTGACTCAATTTTAACTAACCAGTTAGAATATATTGGAATCGGAGATTCGGGACGAGTCACGAGCCTTCTATTTTTGTTCGCATTTGCGATGATTTTCTGGGGAAAACGACGTGTTACGCCGTAAGTTTCTATCGTCAATGGTTCTGATGGCTGCGGGCATCGCAGTCGCCAAGGCCCGTGTGATTTTCGGCGGCATGCCGTGGTTCAAGGATCCGGTGGTGCTGCCGGAGCCAGTGGTGGCGGACGGCTGGAAGTTCTTCACGGCTCAAGAGGTCGCCGCTGTCGAAGCAATCGCCGACCGGCTGATTCCGTCGGACGAATTGAGCATCGGCGGCAAGGAAGCGGGCTGCGCGCTCTTCATCGATCGCCAGTTGAGCGGCGACTACGGCCGTGCAGCCACGCAATACCGGCTGGGAGAATTCAAGCCGGGCACGCCGAGCCAGGGTCCGCAGATCAAGGACACGCCCGCCGAGCGCTATCGCGCGGGCCTGAAGTCGCTCGACGACCACTGCAAGCAAAATTTCAGCGGCAAGGCCTTCAATGCGCTTTCGCCCGAGCAGCAGGATGGTCTTCTCAAACAGCTCGAAGCCGGCGCGCTCGCGCTCGGCAGAGTCGATTCAAAGGCCTTCTTCAACCTGGTTCTACAGAACGTGCGCGAAGGGTTCTTCGCCGATCCGATCTACGGCGGCAACAAGGACATGGCCGGCTGGAAGATGCTCGGCTTCCCCGGCGCGCAATACGATTTCCGCGACGTGATCGGCCGTCAGGGCGAAGACCTGAAGATCATTCCGATCAGCCTCATCAGCCGCAAGAGCTGACGCGCGCGGATCCAATTGCATCACTGCATCACTGCACCCCACTGCAACAAGCGGAGAATTACATGGCACTCAAACGTGCTAAGGCCGACGCCGTAATCGTCGGTCTCGGCTGGGCCGGTTCGCTCATGGCGAACGAATTGACCCAGGCAGGTCTGAACGTGGTCGCGATCGAACGCGGCGCATGGCGCGATACCAGCAGCGATTTCCCCACCACGGTCGACACCGACGAACTGCGCTTCGCCACGCGCCGCGCGCTCATGCAGCCGCCCGCCGTCGAAACGCTGACGTTTCGCAACACGTCGGATCAGAACGCGCTGCCGCTGCGCGACTGGAACACCTACCAGTTCGGTATCGGCGTGGGCGGTGCCGGTACGCACTGGAATGGCATGACGTGGCGCTTCCTGCCGAACGACTTCCAGACCTATACGAACACGGTCGAGCGTTACGGCAAGAGCAAATTCCTCGAAGGCATGCAGGTGCAGGATTGGGGCGTGACGTACGCCGACCTCGAACCGTTCTACGACAAGTTCGAGCGCCTCGCCGGCACCTCGGGCCGTGCGGGCAACATTCAGGGCAAAATCCAGGAAGGCGGCAACCCGTTCGAAGGTCCGCGCAATCGCGACTATCCGTTGCCGCCGCTCGAACGCACGCGGGTCGCGACGATCTTCGATAAAGCTGCGCGCGAGCTCGGCTACCACCCATTTCCGGTGCCTGCGGGCAATACCTCAGGCGCGTATGTGAATCCGCTGGGCGTCCATATGGCGCCCTGCACGTATTGCGGCTACTGCGAGTTCTTCGGTTGCGGCAACTGGTCCAAGAGCAGCCCGCAGGCGTGCATCATGCCCGCGCTCATGCAGCGCAAGAATTTCAGCGTGATCACCGAATCCGAAGTGCTGCGCGTGAACCTCGCCGAAGACAGGAAAACGGCGACCGGTGTCACCTTCGTGGACCACGACAACAACGAGTGGGAGCAGCCCGCCGACATCGTCGTGATCTCGGCCTACCAGATGGACAACGTGCGCCTGATGCTCCTGTCGGGCATCGGCAAGCCATATAACCGCGAAACCGGCGAAGGCGTGGTCGGACGCAACTACGCGTATCAGACCATCTCGGGCGCGTCGATTTTCTTCGAAAACGAGCGGCTCAATCCGTTCATCGGCGCGGGCGCACTCGCGCAGGCGATCGACGACTTCAACAGCGACAACTTCGACCACAGCAACCACGATTTCATCGGTGGTGGCGTGGCGCTCGTGCACTCGACCAATGGCCGGCCGATCGGTTTGAGCAACGGTGTGCCGCCCGGCACGCCGCGTTGGGGCAGCGAGTGGAAGAAGGCATATCAGCACGCTTATCAGAACTACAACTCGATTTACGTAATGGGCAACAGCTATCCGCATCGCGACGTGTATCTCGATCTCGACCCGGAGTACAAGGACCGTTTCGGCAGACCGCTATTGCGCGTGACGTTCGACTGGATCGAAAACGACAAGCGCTCGGCGAAATTCATGGCCGACAAGTCCGAGGAACTCGGTCATGCAATGGGCGCGAAAACCGTTGTGCGCAGCGAGCCGACCACCAAGCCTTTTTCTCCGATGGACAATCTGTCCTCGCATACGACCGGCGGCGCGATCATCGGCGACGATCCGAAGACGAGCGCACTCAATCGCTACCTGCAAAGCTGGGACGTGCATAACACCTTCGTGGTGGGCGCGTCCGCGTTCGCCAACAACGGCGGCTACAACCCGACCGGCACCGTCGGCGCCACCACGCTGTGGGCCGCGGAAGCGATCAAGTCGCAGTATCTGAAGTCGCCCGGCCCGCTGGTGAGGATCTGAACGTGCGCGCCAAGACATTCATCGGTTCATTCAGCGCGGTGGTGCTCGCCGCCGCGGCTTTCGTCGCGTGGGATCATGCGGGCGATGCGCACGCGCAGAGCAACGCCGGCAGCCAAAGCGCATTGAACGCGCCTTCGCCGAAGGCGGCGCAGCTTTCATCCGCCGATTCGGACGCCGTCAAGCGCGGCCTGTACCTGGCGCGCGCCGGCGACTGTATCGCCTGCCACACGGCCGAGGGCGGCAAGCCCTTCGCAGGCGGCCTACCGCTGGAAACGCCGTTCGGCAAGATCGTCGCGAGCAATATCACGCCCGACAAGGACACCGGCATCGGCACCTGGAGCGACGCGGAGTTCATTCGCGCCGTCAAGGAAGGACGCGGCAAGCACGGCGAATTCCTGTACCCGGCGATGCCTTATACGGCCTATGCGAAGGTCAGCGATCAGGATCTGCGCGATATCAAGGCGTATCTGGATACCGTCCCGCCTGTGAACAACAGGGTCGACGCGAATCAATTGCCCTTCCCGTTCAACATCCGCATGCTGATGTTCGGCTGGAATCTGCTGTTCTTCGACAAGACGCCGTTCAGGAATGACGACAGGCAGTCGGTGGAATGGAATCGTGGCGCCTATCTGGTCGAAGGGCTCGGTCATTGCGCGTCCTGTCACACCGCGAAGAACTTCCTCGGCGGCGACGAGGCCGCGTTGCAAGGCGGCTCGCTGCAGGGCTGGCACGCGCCTGAAATTACGGGCAATGCGTACACGGGGCTCGGCAAGTGGTCGACGGATGACATCGTCGAATACCTGCATACAGGTGGCAACAATCGCAGTGTCGCGTCGGGCCCGATGGCCGAAGCGGTGACGAATTCGCTGCAACACCTGAGCACTTCAGACCTCCATGCAATGGGCGTGTACCTGAAGAGCTTGCCGGGATCCGATCGCAAGCCAGCGGCAGCGCTTGCGGCAAACGACTCCACCATGACGCTTGGCCACTCGCTGTTCATGGCGAACTGCGCCGCGTGCCACCGTTCGTCAGGGCAAGGCGTGACGGGCATGGTGTCGTCGCTCGCGGATAGCGCGGGTGTACAGGCACCCGATCCGACCAATATGCTGCGCACGATCCTGATCGGCAGCCGCGGCGCTGTGACGCAAAGCAATCCGACCGGCGCGGCCATGCCGAACTTCAGCTGGAAGCTGACGGACGGCGATATCGCAGCGATCTCGACGTATGTGCGCAATAGCTGGGGCAACGCGTCGGCGCCGGTCTCCGCCGACGATGTCAAGAAAGCCCGCAGCAGTCTCGGCGCACAATCGGCAATCGGTGTGGCGCAGAACCGCTAGCAGGTCACGCGCCTATTCTTGCAATGTCAAAAGCCGGCGTGGTGTCACGCCGGCTTTTTTGCGTCGCGAGCCATTCAGCGCATTTCACAGGTCTGGCTAAAAGCCGAACAGGCTGCGAGGCGTCGTCCACAAGACGCGGCGGCGCGCGTCGGCATCGGGAATCAGGCGCTGAAGCAGCGTCAGCAGCGGGGCATAATCCATCCGCACCGGCGAGCGCAGGAACGGCCAGTCCGAACCCCAGACGCAACGATCCGGTCCGAAGGTGCGAAGAAGTTGCCGCGCGAAAAACTGCGCATCTTCGTACGGATAGTCCAGCTGCGAAAACTTCTGCAGACCGGAAATCTTGACGGCGGTGCGATCGGTATCGGCAAGACGCATCAGCGACTGAAAACCTGGCTGGTTGATACCGGCCGCCGGCTCAGGTCGACCGCAATGGTCGATGAGCAACCGCGTCGCGGTTCGCGCGATCAGCGGCTCGAGTGCGACCAGTTGATCACCCGTCACCTGAATCTGCGCGAACATATCGAGGTCCGCCAGCATGCCGAAAAGCGGCTCGGCATGCTTCATCGCTTCGACGCCTTCCATTGCCGGATTGAAGGCGACGCCGACCACGCCCGCAGCCTTCATTTCCTGCAGCGCTTGCCGGTTCACATTGTGGTCCACCACGGCAATGCCTTTGAAGCGATCTCCATGCTGCGCAATGGCGTCGAGCATGCAGCGATTGTCCGTGCGGTAGCCGCTCGTCGGCCCGACTAGCAACGCATGCTGCACGCCGCACGCATCCATCACGCGGGCAAACTGCGCAGCGGTGCCGATTTCCTGCATCGACGGCCGGTACGCGGTGTCGGCGCGATAGGGAAAGCGTGCGGGATCGAAGACATGGTTGTGACAGTCGATCTTCTCTTCGTCGAAAATTGTCATTGGAGGGACTCTCCGAGAGATCCGCGGCGGCGGCGTGCCGTCTCGAACAGAGCGTACGTGCTTCGATAGGCGAGGTCGAGCCGTTCTTTCACGGGCAGCGACGGCATCGGCATTTCCACACTCACGGCCGTGCCGACAGGCAGCGCGTCCAGCAGATCGTCGAGCGGCAATGCACCCTGACCGGGAGGCAAGCGGCCAGTGCGTGCCTCGAGAATCGTCGCTTCGTCACCGACGGGATCGTCGTGCGACGCGTCGCAAAGCTGTACCGCTTGCAGCATTCCCGGCGGCAGTGCCCGGATGTCCGCCGCACTGCCGCCCGAGCGCGCGAGATGCAACGCATCGACGAGAATCGCGAGATTTGCACTGCCCGCGCGCTCGACAATCGAGCGTGCCTCACCCAGCGTGCCGACGTGGCGCCAGCGCATGAACTCAAGATCGACGCGCAAACCATATCGCGCGGCAAGTTCGCACAAGGCCGCGACGTTGGCGGCCAGCCGCGCTGCGTCGGGGTCGTCGCCGGAAATCGTCACGCATGCAGCGCCCAGATCGGCGGCTGCATCGAACATGGGCGCATAGGACGCCACGTCGATCTCGGGCAACACCGGAATGAACTCCACGTCCTGCACTGTCATGCCTTCGTCGGCGAGAACGCGTTTGAGTGCGCGATGCGCTTCGCTACCCACCACGGACGGATAGGCGATCGCACCTGGCGACGTGGGGTTGGACCTGAGCCCCACCACGTCGAAGCCCGCGCGCCGCGCTTGCACGACCCACTCCAGCGGAGCCAGCTCCAGCGCCGTGAGATGCGCCACCGCAAGCTTTGGCGCTACTGTGGAAGCGTTCAATATGTCGCCCTCCCGCCAGTCAGATCGAAAGTAAAGCCGCTCGTGAAGCTGCATTCGGGACTGGCGATCCAGCTGACCATCGCGCCGACCTCTTCGACCTGCAGGAAGCGGCCCATCGGAATCTTGGCTTTGCTTGCCTCGATATGCGCGTCGGACATCTCTTTGAACAGCTCGGTTTCGACCATTGCTGGCGCGACGCAGTTGATCAGCACGTTGTCCTTCGCCAGTTCCTTCGCTGCGGCTTTGGTGAACGCGATGACACCTGCTTTCGCCGCCGAATACCCGGAGATGAACTGTACCCCTTCCTTACCCGCGATCGACGCCACGTTGACAATGCGGCCGCCGCCGCGTGCCCGCATATGCGGAATGGCGGCACGGCAACAGTAAAACACGCTGTTCAGATCCACGGCGATCACACGTTCCCACGCATCCACGGGATATTCCCAGCACGGCGCGACCGGCCCGTTGATTCCCGCGTTATTCACGAGAATATCGACTTGCCTCAACGTGTCGAGCGTGGCCGCGAATGCCTGCTCGACCGAGCCGATCGAGGCGACATCCACCTGCTGCACATGGTCCGGCGTGAAGCCGAGCCGTTGCGGGTTGCAGTCGCTCACATCGAGGTCCCATACCGCCACGCGCGCGCCATCCGCTTTCAGCTTTTGCGCGATACCGAGGCCAATGCCACGCGCGGCGCCTGTGACGATGGCCACTTTTCCGTCGAGAGAGCGAGTCATATCCGGTTACTTCCTTTCGTTAAGAGATGATGTTCTTGAATTCGATGCGCTTGATATCGCCGACCACGAAGATGTACGACAGCGCGCCAACCAGCGTGACGGTCGAAATGAAGGCGAGCGCGTAGACGAACGACCCCGTCGCGTTGACGATCAGGCCGATCACGAGCGGCGTGACGATGCCCGCCGCGTTGGCGAACAGATTGAAGATGCCGCCGCTCAGGCCCAGCAATCCTTTAGGCGCGATGTCCGAGACGATCATCCAGGCGAGCGCCGACATGCCTTGAGCGAAGTAGGCGACACACAGAATCGCGATGACCATCGCGGTCGATTCGACATAGTTGGCGAGGACAATGCTCGACGCCGCCAGCAGGCCGGCGATCACCGGCAGCTTGCGCGACCAGTTCAACGAGATGCCACGGCGCAGCATGGCGTCGGAAATCCAGCCGCCCGCAAGCGTTCCCACCGATGCGGCGATGAAAGGCAGCACCGCGATCAGCCCGACCTTGAGCCACGGCATATGACGCTCGGTCACGAGGTAAGTCGGGAACCACGTCAGAAAGAACACGTTGGTCGAGTTGCAGGCGAACTGGCCGATGCAGATGCCAAACATGCTGCGCCGCCTGAGCAGCGCGCCAATATCGGACCAGCGGAAGTTCGTGGCCTTCTGGCTGCCGTCGACCACGCCCCCGCCCTCGGCGATGTAGTCGAGTTCGGCCCGATTCGCGCTCTTCGACTGGTGCGGCTCATGAAAGCGCATTAACCAGATGCCGCCGAACAGCACCCCGACCGTGCCGACGATACCGAACAGCGCGCGCCATCCATAGCGTTGTTCCAGCCAGAACAACAACGGACTCAGGAACGCCAGCCCCACGTATTCCGCGAACGTATAGATACCGGTCGCTCTAGCGCGCTCGCTCTGCGGAAACCAGATCGCCACGACGCGGCTGTTGGTCGGAAAACACGGCGCTTCGGCAATGCCGATCAGAAGACGCATGATCAACAGCGACACAAAGCCGGTCGCCAGACCCTGCAAACCCGTGAACAGCGACCAGAGCGTGAGCGCGAAGAAATAGGTCCAGCGGGTGCCGACGCGGTCCAGCATCACGCCGCCGGGGATCTGCGACGCGGTATAGGTCCACGAAAACGCTGAAAAGATCACGCCCATCAAGGCCGGATTGAGGCCGAGTTCGTGACTCATGCTCGGCGCGGCAATGCCGGCGACGCTGCGATCCAGATAGTTGATCATCGTGCCGACCGCCAGCAGCGCGAGGATGCCGAAGCGGGCGCGGGTTCGCCGCGCGGTCGTGGCGACGTCGATTGTCGCGGCGCCTGACTGAGTTGCGTGGTTCATGGTGTCTCCATCCTGTCTGCTTTCTGGCGCGGCGCGCGTTGCCGGTGCAACCGGTGCGCGTTACGCGATGCGGAAGTCGGGCTCCCGATGAGCAGATACTAGATAGGTGACGCGCGCTTGTCGTATGCCGAGTTTCAGCTACCCTATAACTTTTGGTTAAGATCTCCGGATACGCGTTCTGGAGGATCCATGCGGTTCAAGCTGAGGCAAATGGAAGTGTTTCGCGCGGTCATGCTGACCGGGTCGATCAACGCGGCGGCGAAGATGCTCTACGTGTCCCAGCCCGCGATCAGCAAACTGGTTTCCCACACGGAAACCACGCTGGGACTGCGCCTCTTCGAACGCACCAAGGGGCGGCTCATCCCGACGGCGGAAGCGCAGGCGCTCTTCAGGGAAGTGGAACAGGTCTATCAGGCGGCGCTAAGCGTCGATGAATTCGCGCGGGCGTTGGCGCTCGGGCCGGCGAGCCTGTTGCGGGTGTCGTGCAGTCCGTCGTTGGCGACCTCGATCGTCGCGCCCGCGATCGTCGAGTTGAAGCGGCAGTTGCCGGCGCTGAGCGTGGACTGGCACACCACGCTGATGGCCGACATGCCGCTCGAAGTCCTGAGCAAGGCCGTCGACGTAGCTATAACGTCAATGCCGATCGAACATGAACATCTCGACGTGGTGCCGTTCATGCGTGGCAGGATGGTCTGCGTGGTGCCGCCCGGTCACCGCCTCGCCGCAGCCGAACCCATTGCACTCAGCGAGTTGATCGGCGAGCCGATGGTTCTGTTTCGGCGCGACATTCCGTTCGGCACGATGATCGCGCGCGCGTGCCAGCAAGCCAATGTGGAACTGGAATCCGTGGTGGACGTTACGCGCGCCGATCAGGCGCTGGCGCTCGTCAAGGGCGGTCTCGGGCTCGCCATTGTCGACGAGTTCGCCGCGGAGGCACAGGGTTTGATCATCCGCCCGCTGGTCGAGGAACTCGAACTCGTCTCGACGTTTGTCTATTCGAAGTTCTCTCCCCCATCGCGCAACACCGCACTGTTGATGCACGCGGTCTACGAGCAGGCGCAGCGGATCGATCGGCATATTCATGGTGTGTCGCTGCCGGAGTGAGGCCGCAATGGCAGCGCGCCGTACCCGACCGCTGATATGGATGGAGGCCGACACTGCCGATGTTGCGCTGGCGTCGTAGTCCACAAGCACGCCCATGTTGCCCCAAAAAACGCATCACAAAATCGCAGCGGTCGGCACATTCAGCAGAGCGCCGTTTGCAGAGGAATGCCGGATAGTCCGAAGGCACTTCTACGAGTGCGTCGCTCTCGATAACATGGATAGGCTCAACGCCTCGCGAGATGGATGCCCGCGAGCATGCATCGCACGGACCCGCCTGCCATTTCGATGGTCGGCACCTCCAGCGGAAGCAGCTGCGCAGAGCGCTCGATCAGCTCGCGCTGCTGGTGCGTGAGGCACTCGAAAGCGCGCCTGGAGAGCGCGAGCACCCGTCCATCCCGGCCCGACAATTCGAGCGCGTTGCCGGCGAAGCTCGCGATCTGTGCATTCTGCAATGCGATCACCGTGCGACCGGTCTCCGTGAGACGCCGGTGAATATCGTCGCGGCGCTTCGGGTCGACGATCAGATTCATGCCGACCAGCGCGAACTCGGTGGCGACGCTCATCATGACGTTAGTGTGATAGACCGGGTGACCATCGGCATCGGCTGTGTCAAAGCATATCGGTTCAAAGTTGAAATGCGTACAGAACCGTTCCAGCGCAACAGGATCCGCTCGGCGTGAGCGCGCTGTATAGGCGATACGAGCGATGTGATCGAGCACCATCGCGCCCGTGCCCTCGAGAAAGACGTCGTCGTGCTCCAGCCCGGAATAATCGATCACGTCCTGAACGCGATATTCGCTCTTGAGCATCTCGATCACGTCGGCCCGGCGCTCGCGCCGGCGGTTGACGTTATGCATTGGATACAGCGCAACATGACCGCCGGGATGGGTCGAAAACCAGTTATTGGGGAAGACGGAGTCCGGCGTGCCCCGCTCTCCATGATCGTCGAACAGATGGACGCACACGCCCGCAGCACTCAGCACACGCGCGGCTTCGGTTACTTCCGCGTGTGCCGCGGCAGCCAACGAGTGTGCCGTGCCTTCGCCGCCACACGGCGCGCTGCGCTGAAAAGCGTTGTCGGCGGCGGTCTCGGGGTTCGGAAGAAAACGATGCGGGCGGATCATCACGACCGAGGCCGGCGCTTGAATCGACAAAAGTGTCATGGATTGCGAGGGACGAAAGACAGTGGGAACGACGACGGGCTACGTTAGATTCAGCGGGCGAATGCGAGGACGTCGGCCGCCCCGAGTGCTGGCTCCGACGCTTTTTCCTGAGACGCGCCGATTAGCGCGAACAGATTCTTCGGATCAGTGGCAGGCGGGATCAGCGAGATTTCGACGCCCGCATTGTGCTGACGCGCGAGCCCGTCGAGGTAACGAAGCGCCGAATAGTCTTCGAGCGCGAAACCCACTGAATCGAACACCGTGACTTGCGTAGCACTATCGCGCCCGGCTGCTTCGCCTCGCAGGACGCGCCACAGTTCCGTGACGGGGAAGTCGGCGGGCAGTTGCTGGATGTCGCCTTCGATTCGAGTCTGCGGTTCGTATTCGACAAACACACGCCCCATGCGCAACACGTCGGCATGCAACTCCGTCTTGCCCGGACAATCGCCGCCGACAGCATTCAAATGCATACCCGGAGTGATCATGTCGGGCGTCAGGATGGTCGCGTAAGCTTTGTCGGCTGTCACTGTCGTGACGATATCCGCGCCGCGCACAGCTTCAGCAGTGGACGCAGCCCGCACGGTACGTAGCGCCGGAAATGCAGACAGGTTGCGTACGAGCTTGTCCGTCGCACGCTCGTCGAGGTCGAACAGTCTGATTTCCTCGATGCCCATTAGCGTGTGGAATGCGATTGCCTGAAACTCGCTCTGTGCGCCATTGCCGATGAGCGCCATCGTTCTGGATTCCGGCCGCGCGAGTGCCTTTGCCGCAAGTACCGACGTGGCGGCCGTGCGCAGTGCGGTGGTGAGCGTCAATTCCGCAAGGAGAAGCGGATAGCCCGTGTCGACGTCGGCCAGCGCACCGAACGCCATCACGGTATGGATGCCTCGCTCTGCGTTGACCGGATGGCCATTGACGTACTTGAACGCGAACAACCGTGAATCCGCAACGGGCATTAACTCGATCACGCCCTCCCGCGAATGGCAGGCCACGCGCGGCGACTTGTCGAAGTCGTTCCATCGAACGTAGTCGGCATGCAACGTGTCGACGAGTTCACTCAGGAACCGTGGGACACCTAATGAAGCGATCAGTCTGCTGGTAGCAGGCACATCGAGGAAGCGGGTCATGGGGTTTGTCTCCTGGGTTGGGCGCGGCTCCGCGAGCCGCCTGATAAGCCATTATTTCCGCAACCCAGGCCAACAAAAAGTGTCCACTTATGACAAAATAGCTGCCTTAATGAGCAATTTGCCCATGCTGAATGGCAATTTGTTTATCTGACGCAACCATTGCCGTCAACGAACGGCAAAGCGCCCGTTTCAGCGTCATGCAAAGGAAGCGAATTACATGATCAGCCTTGACGACGTGGACCATCAGCTCATCGCGCTGTTGCGCGACAACGCGCGCACGCCAGTCGTCACACTCGCACAACAGTTGCGGGTGGCACGGGCAACGGTTCAGAACCGGTTGACCCGGCTGGAAAAGAACGGCGTGATCGTCGGCTATACGGTGAAGTTGAAGCCGGCCGTGGAAAAGCACCGGATTCGCGGGCTGATGTCGATTGCCGTGCAGGGCAATCGGGCGGCAGAGGTCGTGAAGGTGTTGCGTGGTCATCCAAACGTCGCCACGATTCACAGCACCAACGGGCGTTGGGACCTCATTGCGGAACTGCTGGCGGACTCGCTGGAGAATTTTGATCGCGTACTCGGCACGATCCGTTTGATCGACGGCATTGCCAGCACGGAAACCAGCATTCTCTTGTCGACACACAAAGCGTGATCGCGGCACGCACGGCGCGCCATGCCCAAGCCTGCTGTTCCAGGCGTTTCCCGCCAACAGCCGCGCGCATGCACCTCCTGATTTGCATCCGCGATCATTCGCTCCATTAATACAAAGGATTAGAAAACAGACTTTTACTTATTCTTTTTGGTTTCCGATAAAGGCACCAGGCCATGCGCGCAATCGCTGCGTTCATCCACTGAAACTGCTGTGCCTCAAGGAGAAACCCATGACGTCCTATCGCCCCGCGGACACACCACCCCCATCAGACGGCGCCCCGGCCAACATGAAAAAGATCGCGGTGGCGAGTGTGATCGGCACGACCGTAGAATGGTATGACCTGTTCGTCTTCGCCACCGCCTCGGCACTCGTCTTCAACAAGGTGTTCTTTCCCGGCTTTGTCCCGTTAGTCGGCACCTTGCTGGCGTTCGGCACGTTCGCCTCCGCCTACCTCGCGCGCATTGCCGGGGCCGCCCTGTTCGGCCATTTCGGCGACCGGCTCGGACGCAAGGCGATGCTGCTGGTGTCGCTCATCATCATGGGCATCGCGACGTTCTCGATCGGCCTGCTGCCGAACTATGCGTCGATCGGCATCTGGGCGCCCATTCTGCTGCTCACCTTGCGCGTCATTCAGGGACTCGCGCTCGGCGGCGAATGGGGCGGCGCCGTGCTGATGGCGGTGGAACATGCCCCCGCAGGCAAGCGTGGACTGTATGGCTCGTGGGTGCAGATCGGCGTGCCTGCTGGCACTCTGATCGCCAATCTGGCGTTTCTGGTCTGCAATGCCACACTTTCAAACGACGCACTGCTCTCCTGGGGCTGGCGCATTCCGTTCCTTGCGAGCGCATTGCTCGTGGGGGTCGGGCTTTACATCCGTCTGAACACATCCGAAACGCCGTCGTTCCGCAAGATCAAGGAAGCCGACGCGCAGGTCAAGTTGCCGATCGCCGAGGTCCTCACCCGATACTGGAAGCAGGTTCTGCTCGGCGGTATCGCGACGATGTCGACGGGTACCTCGTTCAACCTGATTGTCGCGTTCGGGCTAACGTATGGGACGCAGACGCTGGGATTCTCACGCAACGCGATGCTCTCCATTGCACTGATTGCCTGCGCGCTTTGCATCGTGTTGCTGCCGGCCTTCGGCAAGCTCTCTGACATCGTGGGCCGCAAGCCGGTGATCATCGGCGGCATTGTCGCCGAGGCTCTGCTCGCTTTTCCGCTTTTCTGGCTGCTGGATACGCGCGAGTTTCCGTTTGCGCTGCTCGGTTATCTGCTGATGATGACCGCCTTCGCCGCGAACTACGGACCCATTGCCACCTTCCTCGCGGAGTTGTTCGGCACCGAGGTTCGCTACTCCGGCCTGTCGGTGAGTTATATGTTGTCGGGGCTGCTCGGCAGCGCAGCTACGCCGATTGTCACCACCGCATTGCTGTCCGCTACGGGCAGAGGTTCGTCGGTGGCGTGGTACATGATGGGCTCGGCTGCTGTTTCGGCACTCGCGCTCGTGCTGCTCGCGGAGACGCTCCGCCGCGATATCTCGTCCGCGGCGCGCGCGAATGCCGCCACCGCAAGCATTTCGTGAAGGGTTGATATGCAAACGGAAAAGGCCGCTCTGATGCAAGACACACCAGACTCATCGTTACTGCACAGCCTCGAATCCGTCAGCTTCCCGACACTCGGGCATTTCCTGGAGAATGGCTTCGCGGACCATCGCCTGCGCGCGATGGTCCCCAACGTGAAAGTAATCGGGCGCGCGGTGACGCTCAAATTGCTATCTCCCGACGCCATCCCCGTGAACCGCGCCCTGTCGCAACTCAAACCCGGCGATGTGCTGGTGATCGATATGAGCGGCAATCATACGCATGCGCCGGTTGGAGCAGTCACGGCATGCGCCGCGCTCAACGCCGGCGCGAAGGCCGTCATTGTCGACGGCGTGGTGACCGATCTCATCGAACTACGCAGCACGCGGCTGCCAATATTCGCGCGCGGAACGTCATTGCTGACGACCAAAAAACGCGACACCATGTCGAGTCAGTTCAACGAGCCGGTGGTGTGTGGCGCAGTCGTGGTGCGCCCAGGCGACATTGTGCTGGCCGACGACAATGGCGTGCTGTTCACCCAGGCACCGGCGCTTGCCGCCGTGATCGATCTGGCTCTGGCGTCCGATCACGCGGAACCCTCGATTCTGGCTCGGCTCAACGCCAAAGCGCCGCTTCACGAGGTCCTGCAATGCTTCATCTCATCAAGTATTCACGCCGCTAATGATCAGCATTAGAACAATGAAGTTGACGGACACTGACACGCTAACGAACACTACGCCCACTACAGCAAGTGAGAACCCGGGAGACTTCTGAAATGCAATCCACCCCTACCCCCGATCGCATGAGCGAAAAACCGGCGCAGCCGGCTGCCGAACAGCAGGTAAGAGAGGAACTGGCGGCGCTCTACAGGCTGGCCGCGCACTTCCGCATGACCGACATGATCGACACGCACATCACGGCGCGCCTGCCCGGCTTGCCGGGGCAGCCGCCGGCATTTCTGATCAACCGCTATGGCGTGCTGTTTCACGAAATGCGCGCGTCGGACCTCGTGAAGATCGATCATCTCGGCAACGTCATCGACGAGCGGGCTCACAGCGAACCGGCGTTGTTTCGTGTCAACGCCGCGGGATTCACGATTCATTCGGCCATCCACGCGGCACGCGACGATCTGCATTTCGTGATCCATACGCACACCGCCGCGGGAACAGCGGTATCGGCTCAGGAGCAAGGGCTGCTGCCGATCAGTCAGCATGCGTTGAAGTTCTACGGCAAGCTCGCCTATCACGATTACGAAGGCATCGCGCTGGAACTCGGCGAGCGTGAGCGCCTGGTGCGCGACCTCGGTTCCTGCAAGGCGATGATCTTGCGCAATCATGGGTTGCTTGCGGCCGGCGCCACGGCAGCCGAAGCGTTCCACGAGATCTATTTCCTCGAGCGGGCCTGTCAGGCGCAAATCCAGGCGCTGGCCGGCGGCAGCGCGTTGCGCATTCCACCGCGGGGAGTGTGCGAGTTGACCGCGAGCCAGTTCGCTCGCGAAGACTCCGCGGAAATTTCGGAGTTGGCATGGCACGCGGCGTTACGGTTGATCGACGACCCGCAATCCGACTACCGCAGCTAAGCCCGTTTTCTGCTTCAATGCCATGACCAAATTAGTTCTAATGAGCCGTGACTACGACATGTCACACCTCGTGCAGCCGATTCTGCGCGCCGCCCCTGAATTGGATGTCGTGGTGCACGGCGAGCAGTCCGCCGGCGATGCTGAAATAGCCGTGTGCTGGAACCCGCCGGCCGGCGCGCTGGCGGAGTTGCCGAAACTGCGGCTCGTTCATAGCATCGCCGCGGGCGTCGACAACATCCTGTCAGACCCTGCCCTGCCCGCCGTGCCGCTGTGCCGGGTCGTCGATCCGCAACACGCGCGCGGTATGAGTGAATTCGTCACGTGGGGAGTGCTGCATTTTCATCGCCAACTCGACCGCGTGCTCGCCAATCAGCGTCTTGACCGCTGGTTCCGCCACGATCAGCGCGATGCTTCCGAATGCGCCGTCGGCATCATGGGATTGGGAGAAATTGGCAGCCGCGTCGCGACGGATTTGCAGCGCTTCGGGTTCGCAGTGCGCGGCTGGGCGCGTAAGGCCCGTGAATTGCCGAACGTGACGACCTTCGCCGGCGCCGAGGAATTCAAGCCATTTCTCCAGGGGACGGACATTCTCGTGTGTCTCCTGCCGCTCACGCACGAAACCCGCTGGATTCTCAACGCAAACACGTTCGAGCACTTACGGCCTCTAGCGAAGCTGATTCACGTCGGCCGAGGCGAACATCTGGTGCCGGCGGACCTGATCGCGGCACTGAAGAGTGGGAAGATCGGCGGCGCGATCGTCGACGTGTTCCCGACCGAACCTTTACCCCCCGAAGATCATTTATGGCGCGCACCCAATCTGATCGTGACGCCGCACATGGCTTCGGTGGCAAGCTCGGAGACGATCGGCGCGCAAGTGGCGCACAACGCACGCAGGCTGATTTGCGGCGAACCGCTGCAGAACATGGTCGACATCGCGCGCGGATATTGAGTGAGGTTGCTGAGCGAGGCGTTAGCGGCCAACACCTTCCTCCTGGCCGTCGATGAACACATTCAGGGCATCGATAAACGCGGCTTCGGCGGCGCTCAACTTTCGGTCCTGTGACCACAACATGTAAATATCGAGGTCGGCCACGCCTTCATCCGGCGGCAGCCGCTGAAGGCGGCCTTGAGCAATGTCGTCGCGTACGACATGTTCCGGCAGGCAGCCTATGCCGAAGCCCGCGAAGATGAAGCGCCTCACCTCGGTCATGCTCGACGACGAACCCACCACGCGCCCGGTGAAGCCCATCTCGTCACGAAAGAACGTAAGCGGCGACAGGTGGTCGCCCACCTTGTCGCCGGTGAAGGAGACAAACTTTTCGCCGGCGAGATCAGCGACCCGAAGATCGTTACGCCCAAAGAGCGGATGATGACGTCCGCAGAAAAGCGCATACCGTTGACGCAGAAACACACGGCTGTCGACCCGTTTGGGTAACGCGCGCCGTGGCGTCAGTCCAAGCGTTGCGGACTTTTGCTGGAGACTGTTCACCACGTCGGCGCTGCGCATTTCCTGGCTTTCAAGTTCGATACGCGGATACGTGCGATGAAACTCGGCGAGAAACGTATCGTAGGCCGGAAAATCGATGCCGCTGACGGTACTCACGCGCACCATGCCGGAGATATCGTGATCGCGATCCACCTCGGCAAGTGACAGGCGCGAAATCGTCCCGTATACGTCTTCAGCAATCTGCTTCACTTCGATGCCGGCCTGCGTGACCTCGATGCGCGGACCGTGGCGATCCACGAGGCGCAGACCCAACTGCTCTTCCAATCGGCGCAGCGCCTGGCTGACCGCGGGCTGCGTCAGATGGAGTTTCGCCGCCGCGCGACTCACGCTGCCTTCTTTCGCGATCGCAAGAAAAGTCCGCAGCAAATTCCAGTCAAGACGGTCGTTCAGGTAGGTGTCAGGGCGATCTTTGCTCACGATGAGCCTCACTGATTTCATCATCCGCCAAAATTATACTTAGGATTAGAATTAGAAATTAGACTTATCATTTTTGATTACCGATAAAGGCATCACGACGAACCCGACGCGGCCATCTCGCCGCGGCCTCAGGAGTGTGTGATGCTAAAAATCAATGGTGAACGGCTCTGGACGAGCCTGATGAACATGGCCGCTGTCGGCGCTACGGCGGGCGGCGGTGTGCGGCGCCTCGCATTGACCGAACAGGACGCGGCCGGCCGGGCGCTTTTCTCGCAATGGTGCGTCGACGCGGGCCTCACGTTGTCGGTCGATCAGGTCGGCAATCTCTTCGCACGGCGCGCCGGCAAACTGAACGACGCCGCACCCGTGGCAAGCGGAAGCCACCTCGACACCCAGCCCGAGGGCGGCCGATTCGACGGTGTGTATGGCGTGCTGGCCGCGCTCGAAGTTGTCCGTACGCTGAACGACGCGAACATTCAAACCGACAAGCCCATCGAAATCGTCGTGTGGACCAACGAGGAAGGCGCGCGATTCACGCCGGCCATGCTCGGTTCAGCGGCCTTTACGGGCGTCATGCCGCTCGCTCAGGCATTGAGCACGCGCGATGCAGCCGGAACATCGGTCGAGCAGGCTTTGCAGGCAACAGGCTATGCCGGCGCGCGCGCCGTGCCTGGCGTTGTCTTCGACGCCTACTTCGAAGCGCATATCGAGCAGGGGCCGGTGCTCGAGGAAAGTGGCGTGCCGATCGGCGTCGTCACGGGCGGCCAGGCCATTCGCTGGCTCGATGTGCGCGTACGTGGGCAGGCCGCGCACGCAGGCACGACGCCGATGCAGTACCGCCGCGATGCGCTATTTGCGAGCGCGGAAATGGCCGCGGAACTGGAAAGCATCGCGGCAGATTTCTTCCCGCAAGGCCTTGCGACCATCGGCGAACTGCACATCCGCAATCCATCGCGCAATACGATCGCGGCGGACCTGTCGTTCACGGTGGACCTACGCCACCCCGACGACGCGATGATCGAAAACATGGAAGCCGCGCTGCGCGAGCGCTTCGATGCCATCGCGAAGCGCCGCCGCCTCACGGTCGAGGTGGGGCAGCATTGGGTCAGTCCGGCTACGCCGTTCGACCCGCACTGTATTGCTGCGGTGGGCAACGCGGTGGAGGCGCTGGACTATCCGCATCAACGCATCGTCAGCGGGGCCGGCCATGACGCGATCCATCTCGCCAAGCATTGTCCGACCGCGATGATCTTTATCCCCTGCGTCGACGGTCTAAGCCATAACGAAGCCGAAGACGCCTTGCCGGAAGACGTCACGCGTGGCACGGACGTGTTGCTTCACGCCATGCTGGCGCGCGCGGGGCATGCCGTATGAACGCACACCCAACGCCGCGCCCGCCTGGCCTGCGGCGCACATGGCTCTTCGCACCCGGAAACAATTCCGAGGCCCACGCAATCGCGCTGCAAAGCGGTGCGGATGCCATTGTCGCCGACCTGGAAGAGATGACCTCGCCGCAAGACCGGCCGCGGGCACGCGAACGCATTGTCACGTTATTGCGCGAGGCGGCTCGGGCCGGCACGTTCGGTTCGGTACGGATCAACAAACTGGAGCACGACGGCCATGCCGATCTCGAAGGCATCATGCCCGGCGCCCCACGGGCGATTTTTCTGCCGCACGCGGAGAGCGCGGCCCAACTGGCCTCACTCGACGATGCGCTGGCCATCATCGAGCGCAAGCTGGGCATTCCGGCGGGCTCGACGGAGGTGGTTCCAGTTATCGAATCCGCGAAGGGTCTGGTCAATGTGGGCGCGCTACTTCAGGTGGGCGCACGAATAAAATGCTGCATGCTTGCAGTCGAAGACCTGGCGGCGAATCTCGGCGCTCGCCGCACACCGGGCGGTATCGAACTGCTTTACGCACGGAACCGCTTTCTGATCGAGTGCATTGCCGCCGGTTGCGTGCCGATTGATCTTCCTTGCACCTATCGGTCGGCGCAGGTGCTTGGGCAGGACCTGGACCTCTGCACGCAACTCGGATTCGCATCGAAAAGCGTCGTGTTTGCCGAACACGTGCCGGCCATTCACCGTGCGCTGACGCCATCCGCGGAGGACGTGCGGGCGGCGCATGCGCTCATCCACGCGCACGCCGCACAGCAGGCGAATCCGCCGGATGCCGGTTCAGCCTGGATCGATTATCCGGAGCGCAATAACGCGCAACGTCTGATCGCACGTGACGCGCTGCTGCGCGCCTTTGACGACAGCCGCAACGCGTAGGCCGCGCGCATCGCCGCCGCGGCTTTTATCGGCAGGGCTGTCAGGGTCGATCGCAAGAGGCGTGAACGCAACGATCTTTAGGATCGAGCGTCAGCGCAACAAATATTCGACTGGCAAAATTTTTTGAGCCAGCCACAATATTTGCGCGCCTGAAACGTCTTCAGACGCATGGAACCCCCACCCACCCCGGCCACGATGACCGAACGAGACAGCGACATCACCGCGACCGTGGTGCGTGAGCGCACGAGGCTCGGCAATTTCATCCGGCGCCGCATACGCGATCCAAACGATGCCGAAGACATCCTGCAGGATGTCTTCCACGAATTCGTGCAGGCCTACCGCCTTCCGGCGCCGATCGAACAGGCTAGCGCGTGGCTTTTCCATGCGGCGCGCAATCGCATCATCGACCGCTTCCGGAAGAAGAAAGAAGAGCCTCTGTCTGACCTTTTCGACGACGACGAAGCCGGCAGTGAGTATCGCCTCGACCTGAACTTACCGGCCCACGATGCGGGCCCCGAAGCCCGATACGCGCGCGCTGTATTGCTCCAGGCCCTGCAGGATGCGCTCGACGAGTTGCCGCCGAATCAGCGCGACGTGTTTATCGCGCACGAACTCGAAGGCCGGTCTTTCAAAGACATCGCGGCTGAAAGCGGTGTCACGCTCAATACGCTGCTTTCACGCAAACGCTATGCGGTCCTGCATTTGCGCGCCCGACTGCAGGCCATTTACGACGAACTGGATATTTAGAGGAGTTGAAGTATGAAATTTCGAATCAGATGTGCAGGTAAAGCGTTGCTTGTGATCGTCGGCATAGGCGTGCTGGGGTGGGCGGTCATGACGCTATGGAACTGGGTGATTCCGACGTTGTTCGTCGATGCCCGGACGATCGACTTTGCGCACGCACTCGGCTTACTGGTTCTGAGCCGCATTCTGTTTGGCGGATTCCGCGGACACGGCGGCTGCCGCGAGCGGCGACTGTGGCGCAAATGGGATGCCATGACGCCGGAAGAGCGGGAACGCGTGCAGGCCGGCTGGCGGTCGCGCCCCGGCAAACGCGCGGAAGATTGACAACGCGCAAAACCCCGACGTCCAACTGCAACGAGAACTGACCAGTCGTGACGGTGCGCCTTCCATGGGCAATCGAACTGGCCGGAACAGGCGCCACAACCCGCATTCCTGACATTGATGCGAAGTGATGCCGATCGGTTTTTGATTACTTCGCCGAGCCCGGTTAGCCCCGGGACAACCTATGAGATCGACGACCACGACGCTTTTGCAGCGGCTTCACGAGCAAAGCCGGACAGAAATGATGCTCCGCGCGCGGGCCCAATTTCCGGGATCGAGTGATGAGTTTCAGACTCTCGCGGAAGAATACGACACGCTCGCCCCTCACCTGCGGGGGCGTTTTCTCGAAACGCTCGGGCTTTCCACCGACGACTTCGAATCCACGCAAGGGACGGCGCTGTCGTTGGCGGTTTCGGAGGAAATGGGACGATTTTTGCGCAACATGGTCCTTTCGCATAAGCCACGTCGAATTCTCGAACTCGGCAGTTCGTATGGCGTATCCACGCTGTATTTTGCCGAGGCGCTTCGCACCTTGAACGACGGCGTGGTCGTCGCGACGGAACTGGACCCCGTGAAGTGCGCCCACCTCCGCGCTCACGTCAGAACCGCGGGCGTCGATGCCTATGTCGAGTTGCGTGAAGGTGACGTGTTCCAGACCGTTTCCTCATTGGACGGTGCGTTCGACATGGTGTTTATCGACGTATGGGCGAACACGTATCTTGATCTGTTCAAGCAGACCGAACGATTGCTGCGCCCCGGCTCCATTGTTCTCGCCGATAACATGTACACAGCCGAGGACGCTGTCCGGCCCTTCAAGCAGTACCTTGCCGGCAATCCACGCTTTTCAACGACGACGCTGGACTTTGAATCAGGGGTCGAGTTTACGGTCGTGGTTGCTTGAGTTGCTGCGGGGTGGTTGTTGATGCGGTTGAGCGCGCGTCAGTTCCTCGATGAGCGCGCCAGCGCGCAATCGCCCCACCGCCAGCGCCGACCTCGCAAGACTCCACCACCGGGACACCGACGGGATACCGTTGCCCGGCTTGAAACTCGTGACGCGCGGTGATTCATGCCGCTTATCTTCTGCTGAATCGCGATACCCCGGAGCAAGCGGCGAATCGCCTACACTACAGAATCAACGGACCCTGCCATCCCCGCGACGTGACTCCGCCATGGCGCACATCTTCTTCGCTGCTTCGATTCAGCGACATATCGCAACGCCCGAGCGTGATATCGACGCTCGCACGCTGAGCGAAGCGCTCGAGGCCGTCTTCGCCGTGCAACCTCGACTGCGCGGCTACATCCTTGATGATCAGGGCGCACTAAGGCGGCATCTCGCCGTGTTTGTGGATGGTCGGCGGGTGCGCGATCGACAACGCCTGTCCGATGCACTCGGCGAACAGAGCCGGGTTTATGTCGTGCAGGCGCTGTCGGGCGGGTGAGGCGCCACGCAGATTCGAGCTTTGCATGAGATCGGAGTGAGCGCCAAAACGCCAACGCCGATCGACATCTGGACGACGGGAGACACTCCACATGAGCGATCGATTGCTTGTCGCGACCCGCAAGGGTCTGTTCGTTCTGAGAGCCAATGGAGCAGGCGTCTGGGAGTTCGACGAGTTGCATTTCACCGGCGAGCCGGTGAGCATGGTGCTGCCTGATTCGCGCGACGGGTCGCTCTATGCGGCGCTCAATCTCGGCCACTTCGGCGTGAAGCTGCATCGCCGGCGCGCGGGCATGGCGGATTGGGACGAGTGCGCGGTTCCCGTCTACCCGCCGCAGCCTGCCGGCGAAACGCGGGCCGGCGACAGCGCAAACGCGAATGTAGACACCGGCGCGGACAACGCGAACGCCGTCGCGCCCAGCGCGCCGCCTGCCTGGACGCTTCAGCAAATCTGGTCGCTCGAAACCGGTGGCCCAGACGAGCCAGGCGTCTTGTGGGCCGGCACGATTCCCGGTGGGCTGTTCCGTTCCGACGATGGCGGCGACACATGGGTGCTCAACCGTGCGCTGTGGGATCGCCCGGAGCGCCGCGAATGGTTCGGAGGCGGCTATGACGCGCCGGGCATCCATTCCGTGATGGTGGATCCGCGCGACAGCCGCCATGTGACGATCGGCGTATCGTGCGGCGGCGTTTGGCAAACGGTCAACGGCGGTGCGACCTGGCGCGTCACCGCCGAGGGCATGGAGGCTGACTACATGCCGCCGGAGCGGCGCGGCGACGCCAACGTGCAGGACCCGCACCGGGTCGTCCAATGCGCGGCAAATCCAGACACGTTGTGGACGCAGCATCACTGCGCAATCTTCCGCTCGACCGACGGTGCGGCACACTGGCAAAGAATCGAGGCGCAGCCATCGAGCTTCGGCTTTGCGGTTGCCGTGCATCCGCACGAGCCGGACACCGCCTGGTTCGTGCCTGCCGTGAAAGACGAGTGCCGGATTCCGGTTGACGGACGGTTCGTCGTCACGCGCACACGCGACGGCGGCCGCACGTTCGATCGCTTCTCGAGTGGCTTGCCGCCTGCCCCCGCGTATGACCTCGTGTATCGGCACGGCCTCGCGGTGGACGACTCCGGCAAGCGCCTCGCGATGGGGTCGACCACCGGCTCGCTATGGACGTCCGATGACGGCGGCGAAAGCTGGCAATCGATTTCAGCGCATTTGCCGCCGGTTTATTGCGTCCGGTTTGGATGACGGTCTTTGCCAATCGGACGGCGGCCTAAAGTGAAGGGTCGATAAGTTGCGCATACCCGCCAGTCCGCCGATATCCGCTGCCTGAGCGGACAAATCCGATCACCACCGTGCATTACCTGCTCGCGCGTGGACCAATGGCTCGACGAACGCGAGCGCCAACACGGGACTGGGGAACGAAATGTAGATGTCGGTAATACGCACCAGGTGCCACCATCGCCACCCGACGCGTTTTCGATAGACGTAGCCGACGCGATGTTCGTCGGCATGCGTTGCCCGAACAGGACAATCGCGCAGTAAGCCGTCAGTGAAAGTAAGCACCAGAAAATGCGGCGCACACAATGGGCTATGTTAACCCTCGATGCGACCAAGTTTCCTAAAGAAATGAGCAGCTTCGATTCGTCTATCGAAACATATCTGTCCAACATCCACTTCGGTCATTTCGCGACCCAAATCCCGTGCTGTGGTGGATGTGGTTTCAGCAAGACAAGCGCCGCGAATGGTGGCGGGAAATGGTTCTCGCCACGCTTCTCAGTAGCGTCGTGGCGCTCTTCGTCGGAAGACTGCTGACTCACTGGTTGCCGTTCAGAGTGCGCCCCATCTATAGCGACGAACTGCATCTGCACTTTGCAGGTAGCGCTATCAAGGACGCACTGCTGACAAGTTGGAGTTCCTTCTCAAGCGATCACGCGATGCTATGGATGGCGGTCGCCACCGGTATCTTCCTCGTGTGGCGGGGCATCGGTGTGCTGGCGGTTTCCTTACCGTGCTGTTCATTTGCGTTCCGCGCGCCTACCTGGGTTTTCACTACCCAACCGATTTGCTGGTGGGCGCCGCCTTGGGAATCGGCATTACCTATGTCATGACGCGAGATGCGATCCGCGTGCGCTATGCGATTCCTGCGCTGCGATGGATCGAACGCTACCCGGGGCCTTCAGCGATGCTGGCCTTTATTCTGTGCCTCGAACTCGTTACGCAGTTCGACGAACTGCGCAGGCTGGCGAGCGGTGTGCTCAAATATCTATGAAGCACGCGTTGCGGTGCGGCGCTGGGAGGCTATTCGGTGGTGGCGGCGCCCGAGCGAGTGATGTTATCGAAGCCAGGTTCATGCGCGTTTGCACGTCGGCCGATAGTTATTCAGCCACAGTGGATCGCTTTCAACTCATTTAGGCGACGCTGGGACCAGTCCGTACCCGGACATCACAGCGATAAGCTTCGCGCGGTCGGGCGGCTCACCCGCATTGACTATGGCGCCGACGTCGCGGAAATACTGGGCGCCGATGTCGGGCGTAAGTATGATCAAGGCACGAGCCGTGTCACCGTGTGGATTGCTGAATTGATGGACCGATCCGCGTCGGGAATGCATCCACTGTCCTTGGGCCAGATCCCGGACTACGCCATCAACTGAGTATCGAAGAACGCCCTCCAGCACATACACGCACTCCTCATTATGTGTATGACTGTGAGGTGGAGGAACGCTCGAACCAGGAGGCACCGTCAACTCGAATACGCCCAACCCGCCTGTGCCGGCTCCATCAATCAGGTAACGAATCGTCAGACGACCGACCGTGATCAGTTCGCCTGGTTCCGCGTTGTCAACAGTCATTTAAATTTTCTCCCGCCTGAGTATTCGCGCCGGTCGCAAACACTACGAGTGTAGGCCGGAGACACGCCGCTTGCAGCGGTTCCCTGACCGAATGTCCGACATTGGGCAGCACGTAAGCGGCTGGACTTAGCTTTATACGATGACTACGCTTAAGAACGTCGCGCCGCCCGCCATGGCACCTGGCGCTTCAACACACGTGTCCGACGGAGGCATCGATGCCAAGTACACCAAACGTGGATCAGCAGGGACCGGGCGCCGACGTCAAGTATCAGCCCGAACCCACTCCTGAGCGACTTCTGCAACTGGGCATGGGATTCTGGGCGTCGAAGACGTTGCTGTCCGCGGTCGAACTCGGTGTGTTCACGCGCCTCGCGAGCGGTCCGAGCGATGCGGCGGAACTCATTGAGGCGCTCGGATTGCATCCGAGATCGGCCCTCGATTTTCTCGACGCGCTGGTTGCATTGAATCTGCTGGAACGCGAAGCCGGGATATACCGCAATACGCCGGAGGCCGGGCTCTTTCTGGACACGACCAAGCCCGGTTACGTGGGCGGACTACTGGAAATGGCCAACGCCCGGCTGTATCCGTTCTGGGGCTCACTGACAGAAGCGCTTCGCACCGGGCGGCCACAGAACGAGGCGAAACACGGCGGCAACCTGTTTGACGCGATCTATCACGATGAAGCAGGCCTGCGGCGTTTCCTGCGAGCAATGACCGGAGTCAGTCTTGGGGCGGCCAAGGCGATTGCGCAGAAATTCCCCTGGAAGAATTACAGCACTTTCATCGACATTGGCACGGCACAAGGTGCGCTACCTGTGCAGATCGCGCTCGCTCATGCTCACCTGCTCGGCGGTGGTTTCGATCTACCGGAAGTGGGCCCGGTATTTAACGAGTACGTGACGTTGCACGGCTTGCAGGAACGGGTGCGCTTCCATGCGGGCAATTTTTTCAAGGACCCCTGCCCGGCAGCAGACGTGCTTGTGATGGGACACATCCTCCATGACTGGAATCTCGAAGAGAAACTCGAACTGCTGGCGAAGTGTCACGCGGCGCTGCCTCCCGGGGGGTGTCTGATCGTCTACGACGCGGTGATCGACGATGATCGCAGGCAGAATGCATTCGGTCTTCTGATGAGCCTGAACATGCTTATCGAGACCCCCGGCGGTTTCGACTATACGGGTGCGCAGTGTTGTGCGTGGATGAAGGAAGTCGGCTTCTCACAGGCACGCGTAGAGCCTCTCGCCGGCCCGGATTCAATGGTGATTGGAATCCGGTAGGAGCGGATTTGGCGCCCCGCCAGCCATTTACCGAAGCGTGGAGCGACGCCACGATGCTGGCCGGCCTCCCACGCTCCGGTCCCTGCCGCTCACGGTCCCGCTCCGTAGAAACCCCATTTCAGAACGAAAATCGCGCGTGTTGCGCGAATAGCGCTCATATTATGCTGACTGCCGTTGTCGTGCATCCATCGACAGCGTAACTTCCTTGCATCCCTGATCGCTCTGCGGACCAATGCCGACTTAAGGCTCGTGTCGCGTCGTAAGCGAAGCAAGTCATGCCGGTCGATGTCGGGATGCACATTCAATATTACCGATCGAATGCGCCGGCTGAAGCGGTGAAGCCGGCGCGATCCAAGCGAAGCGTTTTCGCTGACGAGCAGGGCGCAATCCCACCGCGATCAAATATCAATATTGGAGACAGACATGGCTGGCAGCCCCACCGAACACGAGCCGCATGGCGCCCATCAGACGAGGAAGGCAACCGCGAGCGGCTGGATCGGCTCCGCGCTCGAGTACTACGACTTCTTTATCTACGCGACCGCAGCATCGCTGATTTTCCCGCAGCTGTTCTTCCCCTCGGGCAACCCGAAGATCGCGATCGTGGCTTCACTGGCGACCTACGGCGTGGGATATGTCGCGCGGCCGATTGGCGCCTTCTTTCTCGGACACTGGGGCGACACGAAAGGCCGCAAGAACGTCCTGCTGGTGTGTATGTTTCTGATGGGCTTCTCGACCATGGCCGTCGGCCTGCTGCCGACTTACCACCAGGTCGGCCTGCTCGCACCGGTGCTGCTGGTTGCGCTGCGCCTGATTCAGGGCTTCGCGGTGGCCGGCGAGATCTCCGGCGCCAGCTCGATGATTCTCGAGCACGCGCCATTCGGCCGGCGCGGTTACTACTCGAGCTTTACGCTGCAGGGCGTGCAGGCCGGCCAGATTCTCGCTGCGGCCGTGTTCCTGCCGCTCGCCCACTACATGCCTGAAGACGCGTTCAATGCCTGGGGCTGGCGCATTCCGTTCCTGCTGAGCGCAATCGTTCTCGTGGCGGGCTACATCATCCGGCGCGAGGTGAAAGAAACGCCGGCCTTCGCGACCGAGGGCGCCGTGCCGCGCTCGCCGATTGTCGAAGCCTTCAAGTTTAACTGGAAGGAGATGCTGGTCGTCGTGTGCTGTGCGTTGATGAACGTCATTCCGGTGGTCACGACGATTTTTGGCGCGGCCTACGCGGTTCAGCCTTCGTACGGGATCGGCTTCCATAAAAGCGTCTACCTGTGGATTCCGGTGCTCGGCAACATCGTGGCAGTGCTCGTGATTCCGATTGTCGGCAATCTGTCCGACAAGATCGGCCGACGTCCGCTGATTATCGGCGGCGCGCTCGGTTCAGGGCTGCTGTCGTTCGGTTATCTCTACGCGATCAGCATCCATAACGTGCCATTGGCGATCGTGATGTCGATACTCATGTGGGGCGTGATCTATCAGGGCTATAACGCCGTTTTCCCGAGCTTTTACCCCGAACTCTTCCCCACGCGCTCCCGGGTTTCGGCAATGGCGATTTCGCAAAACATCGGCACCACGATTACGGCGCTGCTGCCGGCTCTCTTCGCAACCGTCGCGCCTCCGGGATCGACCAACATCCCCATGACGATCGGTGCGATCACGTTCGGCGTCACGATAATTTCGGCGATTGCTGCATACAGCGTGCGGGAAACGTACCGGATTCACCTGAACGACCTTGGCCAGCGCAGCGCAAAGCCTGTCGACAAGGAGGACTACGAGCGGATGCGCGAGCAGACCCTGTCCGGCGCAAAAGCGGCGTAGCAATCGAACGTCTGGATGCAAACGCCGGTGCCCGGCATTCATCGTCCGGGTCCGGTCTGCATCAAAAGAGCGCGCAATGAAGTTGGGCGCGCAACCATTGGATTAGCCCGCTGAACGGGACGGCGCGCTGCCGGTTAGGCGGTCGCGCTGTCACTGTCGGTTCGCCAGCCGGGCGGGCCGGCCACAACGATTTGTATGGAGCGTCCCTCATGAATCAGCCTTGCATTATCTCCGTCGCCATTACCGGTTCAGTGCCGCGCAAGAAGGACAACCCGGCTGTGCCGGTCACCATTGCTGAACAGATCGAAAGCACTCACGAAGCTTATGAAGCCGGCGCGACGCTCGTACACCTGCATGTGCGCGACGAGCAGGAAAACTCCAGTTCCGACCGGTCGAGCTTCGCGAAGCTTCAGGAAGGCATCCGCAAGCATTGTCCCGACATCATCATCCAGTTTTCGACGGGCGGCCGCGGCCGTTCGTTCGAGCAGCGCGGCGCGATGCTCGATCTGCGTCCGGACATGGCGTCACTCGCAACGGGCTCGGTCAACTTTCCGACGACCGTCTACGAAAATCCGCCGGATTTCGTCCGCTCGCTGGCAAAGATGATGCTCGACTACAACGTCAAGCCGGAAATCGAAATCTTCGATCTGGCGATGTTGTACAGCACCGTCGACCTGGTCGGGCTCGGCCTGCTGAAATCGCCCGTGCACGTGCAATTCGTAATGGGCGTGAAGAACGCCCTGCCCGCGCGACGCGAGATCCTGGAGTTCGAGGTGCAGCAACTCAAGGCGCTACTGCCCGATGCAACGTGGACGGCTGCCGGTATCGGACGGCATCAACTCGAGGTGAATCACTGGACCCTGCAAATGGGCGGCCATTGCCGCACAGGTCTCGAAGACAACGTCCGCTGGGACAAGGACACGCTCGCGAAGAGCAATGCGCAACTGGTGGCACGGGTAGCGTCGTTGTGCGGCGAGTATGGGCGGCCGGTAGCGAGCGCCAAACAGGCGCGTGAACTGCTGCATTTGCCGGCCTTGTAGGGCGACGCCGCGCGCCGTCGGCGTCCGCTCGGCTGCCTCAACCGTTTTGTTTTTCTGCGTTAGGTACTGGTGATTGTGCCGCGTTGCGCCCGATTTCATGCGCCCCACGAAAACCATTACGATTCAAGGCTCTAGCGAGTTCACCAGGTAGTTATCAACACCCTCTTCAACAATATCTGGGGATAAGTCGGGCGAAGAGCGTGATCGAGCCGTAACAGCCGCCCACATGGGGCGGCATGGCCGGCCTCAGTCCGACCGCGAGTGCATGCGGCTCATAACAGTGGTCACGATGGGCACGTCAACCGTCTATTGCTATTCAGAAGCGCAGCGCGTTGCCATGACCTGCCAATCCGGCAGTCAACGTGTCGAGCCTCGCACGCGGTCGATCTGATCGTTGAGTCGCGCGACAGAATTGGCGAGAAACGCGACTCTGGCGTCGAGACGGGAAAGAAGCAGCGTCGCGATAAGAATTGCGAACGCAAACGTAATGACAGCGGCGGCGAGCCATTGAGGCTTGACGCCGTTCGCTGCGCCGCAAATCGAGCCAACGGGGAAATTCGCCGCGGCCATGCCGGTGTAATGCATACCCGCGATGGCAATCCCCATGACACAGGCCGCACCAATGCGCTTGGGCATCACATGGTTCTGATCTGCGCCGCGCAGCGTGTTCGCGACCCACAGCGCCGCAGTAGACGCTGCGATTGCAATGAAAATCGAGCCGGCAAAAATTCTGGGTTCGTAGCGAATCGCCGGATTCATCAGCATCGCGGCCATTCCCATGTAATGCATGCCGGCAATACCTAACCCCATGAGAACCCCACCCGCCAGCAAATGGAACAGCTTCAGACGTTCCCGCGTGACAACATGCAACGCAAACCACGAGACGATCACCGCAATCGCGAGCGAGTAAAAGGTTATGGCGAAATCGTAACCAATCGGAATATCCAGGGAAAACGACAGCATGCCGATGAAGTGCATGGACCAAATGCCAACGCCCATTGCCAGGGCGCCGGCGGCCAGCCATAGTTGCCGGGCACGGACGTAAGCCAGAATGGAAAGCCGGTCTGCGAGATCGATTGCCGTAAACGAAGCAAGCGTCGCGACGATAAGGGAAACGGCGACTAACCCGAGGTTATAGTTGCTTTGCATAGATTGGGGGCTCTTTCACAAGAGCTCGATTAGTGGTTATCAAGAGCCTCATGCGGCCTCTCTGCCGACGAAGACTGGGCTCTGCATTCGCACTGGCCTGTGCGCTTATAAATCCATTCTGAGTATTTTTAGCCGCTTGAGTATCCGCGACGGTGTCAATTCTAGTGCATGTTGGTGGGAAGATGATCGACGACCGGACTCAATTGCGCAAGCCCGTTGCACTCGCGTCCGTCGTACACAAGCCGCTGCTCATCGACCTTGCTTTCTGGGCCATGAATGCGCATTTCGAGTGCCAACTCTCACCCGACAAGAAGGCACCCCAATGCGGCCAACGTCAATCCCGCGCTTATGCTCGCTCGCCTGCGTTACGCAATTGATTTCGGTAGTCGCGGGTTCCGTTGCAACGAAGGTGAGCGTTCGTTGATCTGCGGACTGGCGTCTGTCTCGGCAATATCGCCGGCCGCGAACTGTTTGCGGTAAGCGGCGGGCGTGAGTTCTTTCAACGCTTTGAACTGTCGGTTGAAATTAGCCACGTTTGGAAACCCGGAGCGCGTTGCAACGACGGAAACGGGAGTCGAGGTGTGCGCGAGCATCCGGCAGGCATGTCCAATCCTGACTCGCGCGATATATCGCCCAACGCTCTCTCCAATGTGCTGCTCGAAGTAGCGAGCCAGAGAACGTTCCGACACGTTAGCAGCGTCGCAAAGGTCGGATAGACGCAGTGGTTCAGCGAAGCGTAAATCAATCATTGAGAGCACGCGGTTTATACGCTCCGGTTCGTGCCCTGAAGGACCCTCTGCACGGTCGCTAAACGCGGTCGGCGAAGCAAGCGGATCGCCAGGTGCTTCTGCGAGCATGCACAAGACATTGAGTGCCCCGGCAAGGCGTTCTCGCGCGGTGCTGGACAGCAGCTTGTCGACCTGTACGCGCATCGCGGCGGCGACCTCCGGACCGAATGCCAGCCCGCAAGCGGCCCGACGCAACAGGTTACGCAAAGGCGCATATTCCGGGCAGACGTCCGCAAGCCGCCGCGCCCAATCGCCGCCAAACCAGATCACGATTGCAACCTGAGGAGATGCTGCGTCGATCGAGCGATTCGACGCCCATGTATGAGGAAGATTCGGGGGCACAAGAACCAGGTCATCGTCTACATAGTCTGCAATCGAATCCCCGATATAGCGCTTGCCCTGACTGTTCAGAGTCAGGGTTAGTTCGTATTCGGGATGGTGGTGCCATTCGAACGGAATGCGCGGCAGACGCCGGTGGTAAACCCTGACCGAGCAGTCGTCGCCAAATTCGACATGTTCGTATGCTGGTTTCATGGCAGAAAACGCAAAGAAATTGTCTGGATGGTATCACTTCTGTGTGCACGGTCAGCCTATCCTGCGGATACAGCAGAATCCACGAGGAGACGACCATGGCACTCATCATCGACGACCTGCCGGCAGCCATCCGGCAGGCCAAACAGGAGCTTCGCGCACGACTTCCGAACTATCGGGATGTTTTCGCCGAAGTGGATGAAACGATCCGCGCCGAAGCCAGCAGAATTGCCGCGCAACGCAGTCGCGGCGAAAACGTGATCCCCGAAGTCCAGTTCTCCGACATCGCGGAGCAGCGCGTGAGCGCCGAGCAGATCGAACTCGTCAAAACACGTGGTGCGTGTGTGATCCGCAACGTGTTCGACCGCGCTCTGGTGGAAGGGTGGGACCGCGATATCGCGGACTACCTCGAACGCAACGACCTGAATACGCGCCTGCAGAATCGGGCCGAGGACAAATACTTTGGCCAGCTCGCATCCAGCAAGCCACAGATTTACGGCGTGTACTGGTCAAAGCCGCAGGTCCTCGCGCGCCAGGCGCCGTCGCTGACTGCGGCCCGTGTCTTTCTGAACCGGTTGTGGCGCAATGAAAGTGAAGGCCGGATCCATTTCGATCCAGAGCGAGTGCCGGTCTACGCGGACCGGATGCGTCGCCGGCCACCCGGCTCCGAGTCATTGGGCTTGTCCGCGCATTGCGACGGCGGCTCGGTCGAGCGCTGGATCGAAGCGAATTTCCGCAAGGTGTACCGGCATGTGTTCGACGGCAACTGGCGTCAATATGATCCGTTCGACGCCGCGTTCCGGCCGGACGCAGAAGAGATTGCATCTCCCGCCGTATGTTCGATGTTCCGCACGTTTCAGGGCTGGACCGCACTGACGCCGCAAGGCCCTGGCGACGGCACGCTGCAACTCGTGCCGATTGCAAATTCGATGGCTTATATCCTGTTGCGCGCCCTTCAGGACGATGTGGCCGATGACGACCTGTGCGGCGCGATGCCAGGTCGCGCGCTCTCCATCAAGCCGGAATTTCATGCGCCGCTTTTCGACGCGCTCTCATCGATTCCCCACATGCAGGCGGGCGACACCGTGTTCTGGCATAGCGACGTGATCCACGCAGTGGAAGACGCGCACCGCGGCGCAGGCTACAGCAACGTGATGTATATCGCGTCGGCGCCCGCGTGCGCCAAGAACGACGAATACCTCAAGCGCCAGTTGCCTAGCTTCCTTGAGGGCAAAAGCCCGCCTGACTTCCCGACCGACCATTTCGAAGTCGACTTTGTCGGACGGGCTACTGTCGAAGATCTGACGCCGCTCGGGAAGGCCCAACTCGGTTTCGATCTGTAAGCGCTACGAAAACGCACGCCATCATGGCGTGCGTCTGCCTGGTGATTCATAAAGAAAACTAACGGAGACAGCCATGAAAAGAACAGTCATGTCAGCCGCAATCGTCGCTGCGGTGCTTGCCACAGGCGCACAGGTCGCAAGTGCTGCCGAGTCACTTTCTGTATTGCACTGGTGGACCTCTGGGGGCGAATCGAAGGCAATCAGAGTGCTCAAGGACGACATGAACAAGCAGGGTTACGAGTGGAAAGACTTTGCCGTAGCCGGCGGGGCGGGTGCGGCGGCCATGACGGCGTTGAAGACACAGGTCATGTCCGGTAACGCGCCGTCGGCTGCGCAGATCAAGGGGCCGCTGATACAGGACTGGGCTGATCAAGGTGTGTTGGCCGATATAGACAAGTCCGCTACTGACTGGAAAGCCAAACTTCCCGCGCAGATCAACAAGACCATGATGTCAAAGGGCCACTATGTGGCGGCGCCGTTCTCGGTGCACCGGATCAACTGGCTGTGGATCAACAAAGCCGCACTCGATAAAGTGGGTGGTAAACCGCCGACGACATGGCCCGAGTTCTTCGCGCTAGCCGACAAGTTCCGGGCTGCGGGCATGACGCCCGTCGCGCGTGGTGGCCAGCCTTGGCAAGACATGACCATCTGGGAGACGGTCGTGCTTTCTCAGGGCGCGGATTTTTATCGCAAGGCCATGATGGAGCTCGACCAGAAAACACTCACTTCGCCGCAGATGTTGCAGGTATTCCAGACTGTCCGAAAGATTCAGGGTTATTTCGACAAAGGCTCGACCGGCCGTGACTGGAATCTCGCGACTGCCATGGTCATCAACGGATCGGGTGGGATGCAATTCATGGGGGACTGGGCGAAAGGTGAGTTTGCCAATGCGAACAAGAAAGCCGACGTTGACTATATCTGCGGGGCTGCGCCGGGTACGTCGAACGCCTTCACCTACACCGTAGACTCGTTCGTGTTTTTCCAGCAGAACGGCAAAAAAGAAGCGACGCCTGGACAGCTTGCGTTGGCGAAAACAATCATGTCGCCCGCCTTCCAGGAGCAATTCAGTCTTTACAAGGGTTCGATTCCGGTCAAGCAGGATGTTTCAATGGACAAGTTCGACGCCTGTGCCAAGAAGTCATACGCAGATGAACAATCCACCATCAAATCCAACACGTTCTTTCCATCGTTCGCGTTTGGTGACGTTCAGTCGTCAGCCACCGAAGGCGCGATTACCGATGTCGTGACGGGCTTCATGAACTCGAATGAAGACCCGCAAGAGGCGGTGCGCAAAGTCGCGGCTGCAGCGAAGATCAAATAGGTACGAATTTCGAAGCCGCCTCGACAAAATCAAGCGGTCGTGCAAGGTCATTCGAGGACTGTGGCGGCATAACGCAACGCGTGTCCAGAATTCTGCATTCGATGTACCCGTAACACGCGTCATGCGTTACCCACTGTTACGGGCCACAAAGCAATTTTCCCAACCGGCGCGCGGCACAGACGCGTCCGGCCTTGTTATTGCTTTATCACCCCGTCGCATCGTCGATAACTAAACTCAAGAACGGGGTAAGCGGTGACACAGAACAGAGACCTTCGATTTGAAGCGCTTGATGGCCTGCGGCTTGTTTGCGCACTCTGGGTCATGTTGAGCCACTTCGGGCCGCCGCCCATTCATTTCACCTTTGGTATGTTCGCTGGTCATGCATTGACCATCGAGAGCATGTTCAAAAGCGTTTTCTGTGGCACGGCCGCAGTGGTGGCGTTCTTCATCATTTCCGGGTTTTGCATCCATCTGCCGTATGTCTCGGGGAAAACGCTTGCTGTCAAGAATTTCTACGTCGCACGACTGGTGCGTATTGGCGCGCCGATGATAGTGGCAGGAACCGCTGCCAAAGTGCTACCCAACGGAACATACGAGCTCGATGCCGTGCTCTGGTCGCTTTACAGCGAAATCCTTTACTACTTCGGCTATCCGGCCATCTTGCGAGTCGCGCGCAAAGGGGGATTGCCGCACCTCACGGCCATTGCCTTCCTAATGGCGCTGGTTGTTAATCTTATTCCGGATGACACTCACGGCTACTTCTGGTCTAACGGGATCATCCTGACGACGTTGCGCGGATTGCCGATCTGGCTTCTCGGTTGCATCATCGCGCAGTTTTACGCTTCTTCGTCGAGATCCCCGACATCACTACGCATTTTGGGCTTGGCTGGCGTGCGACAGACGTTACGCGTGTTAATAGTGTTGGCGAACGCAATCGCCTTGATCCTGCATTTCCTGACGCCGCTGCACTACAAGTGGAGCATGCTTCCCTTCGCAATCCTGTGCGCGCTCTGGATCGTTGCAGAACTGGAAGCGAGCGCGTCGCGGACGATATTCACGCGAGTTGCGCCGCTTGGCCGCGCATCCTATTCGCTCTATCTCACGCACAAGTTGGCGATACCGGTCGTTGCTGTGATGTATAGCAGTCTGGCAGGTGCGCAGTACTGGATTGCTCTGCTATGCATCGCCATCATCCTCACCAACCTTATGTACTTCATGTTTGAGACCCCGGCCCACCGACTCTCAAGAGCGATCGGTCGAAACTGGATGAAACGACAAAATGATCCAGTCATTACCTGATCTACCCATCAAGCCACCTTCGCGGTGGCTTTTTTGTCACCTCGTCACTCGCCACAACCGCCTTCGGGCGGTTTCTTCGTTTACGGACATGACCAACGTTACCCAAATCCACGAAGGGAAAGAGACGTTGACCGTTGACGTCAACATCCCCGGCCACGAGCCGCATATGACGAAGGCTCTGTTCAAGCGCACGCGTAATGCCTTGCTCTCGCGGTACGGCGGCCGCTGTTTCATCTGCAACGCGACGGCCGACGAAAGTTGGCCATCCATTCGAAGCGCATCACCACCCGATCGAGCGCTCCTTTGCCGAGATGATCGAATGGGAGCGCTTCAAGTTCGACGCGCAGGTCGGCGTCTGGGGTGAAGCGAACCAGGCATTCGACTGGGACAACTTCACCGACTGGACCCAGTTCGTCGACGACATGACGGTCAACGGCATGTTGCTTTGCAAGGCGCACCACATCGGAAAAGACGAAGGCCTGCACACGCTGCCCTTCCCTATCTGGATCGCGCAAAAGTGCGGCAAGGAAGGTTATCAATTCTCCGGCACCGAAGTGATTCACCGCCAGCAATAGGAGCATTCATGCAGTCGGATACGAAGAAATATCTCGCGGCCGCCGGCATCCTCGTGGTTTGGCGCGGCTTCGCATTCGTCGGCAAGACGCCGGTCGACGGTGTCATCGCGACCGCGCGGCCACCTCCAACAAATAACCTCCCCGGCAGTAATCCCGCCGCGCGACGCGGCTCCCTCCCCAGGAAATTCACACCATGAACCGAATCATGCTGCTTGCGGCAGGTACACACGATGGCCGGGCACGATGGACATGGGGCGCGCGTGCGCCCGGCGTGCGCCCCATCACCCGTGTGCGTCGTCAACGATTGAAGCTTGGTCAGCTCGCCCTGCACAAATCGCCAGTTGATCAGCTGTTGGTCACTTCGTACCCGCGACGCGCGGCCTCGCTCTTGTGGCGCAGTTCTTCCGTGGTTTCGCCGCCGCCTTCCGGCATCCAGCCCGGTGGCCGGATAACGTGATTGATCGCGGTCCACGCGTTCTTCGCCTTCAACACGTCCCGGACAAGGGTAGCCCAGTGCTCGAACTCGACGACGAACGGATTGCGTGAGGTTGTTGGCGTAACGAGCCCGTAGCGGCAAGGTTCGTCGGCGCGTTCCTCGACGTAAGTGCCGAACAGCCGGTCGAAGATAATCAGCACGCCGCCGTAGTTCGCGTCCAGATATTCGACATTCGACGCATGGTGCACGCGGTGCGAGGAGGGCGTATTGAACACATACTCGAGCCAACCGAGCTTCGGAATCCACGTGGCATGAAGCCAGAACTGATACATGAGGTTGACGAAGAGCGTTAGCAGAACGACTTCCGGACGCACGCCAAGCCACACGAGCGGCGCGAAGAAAATCGCCGAGCCCGTCAGCTTGCCCGTCACGCCGAGCCGGTATGCGGTTGAGAGGGTCAACTGGTTCGGCGAATGATGCACGGCATGCGTGGCCCAGAAGAAGCGGATGCGATGCGACGCGCGGTGATACCAGTAGTAGCAGAATTCCTGACCGATGAAGAGCGCCAGCACCATCAGCGCGCTATTGAGTTCCACCGTGAAGATGCGATGCTCCCAGGCTAGCGCAAACACAGGTGTCGCGAGCGAGAGCGGCAGCAGCGCGAGCAGCTTGCGCGCGAAGACGTCGGCCAGTGAAAGCCACACTTCGTGCCACGCGAATGGCGTGGCCGTATTGCGGTTTTTCCGAGTCAGCCAGATGGCTTCGACCATCGATACGGCAATGACGAATGCCGTGACATATAGCGAGAATTTTCCGAGTTGTTCCATGACGATGCCATAACGGTAGTGACCGGGGGATATCGTCTGCGGTGAGGTTGTGGAACAGTGCATCGCATCCGATATGCGCACTGTATCTATGGCTCCCGCAACAGGCTATGCGAAAGTTATTTCACCGCATGTCATGTGGCTCGAAGCCTTTCCAGCCAAGACTGGCAGTCGCTTTTGTCTCTTAGACACCATTGCGCGAATCGCATCTTCGGTGGATGCCGTCAGTCCATTGCGGTGGGCCGCCGCGCGGAAATCGGTGGGCGGCGGCTCCCACCTCCTCAGCGCCGCTCCGGCTGCAGGTATCGCCGAATCGACGTTTTGGGCGCCCCAATATCTCCACCATTTGGAGCGCGCACGGCGCGGAAAAGCTCGACTTGCCTGAAGTTCGCAAACTTTTCATAAAAGAAATTAGATACGACTGAGCGGTCGTGCTTTTTTAACAAGCTTTGCTCACGACGGACCGAGGAGTCAGGTCAATACCGTTTCGACTTCCTGCGCGCCAAGCACCGCTGCCTAACCTCTGGTGACTAAGTCACGACTGGTTAGGCAAACGGGCGGGCCCGGCCGAGTCCGCATATTCCACTCGGCAACCGCGACGATACGATTTCGACCGTCGTCAAACGCTTTGAGCGTGCGGACTTCGCTGGCGCCTGGCGGCAGCCAGAGATGTGCTTCAAATGCCTCACGGGAGATTGCACACTCAGCAGAGCCGGTCCGTTCTGACAAATGGAATGCTATTCTGCTTCCGTCTGGCGATAGCCCCGGCGCGAAATCAAGAACTTGCATGCCGCACCTCGTGAATACACCGGCCAGCTGAGCTCCTGCCGCTCGCTCGAAATTTCCCAGAACATACGTGCCATCCCTACAGTCCGACCAAGCATCCCCATATGCCGCAGGGTCCTGCGCCGGGGCAGACTTTCATTCCTCCGGGTATGGCAGATGTTTCTGCGAGCGGCCGCCGTAGAAAAAGTCGAATGCCTCCTGTCGACCCTTAGCTGCCTTTCGACCAAGCGCTCACTCGATGGCCGGTTCCGAGGTTAGACCCGACGGCGCCCGTCAATCCTAGTCCAAACCGGAACTCTCAAATTTCAGTTCCTCGTTGACGATTGACTCGTAAATCTCAATCGCCGTTAAGTTCTGACGAATCAAAAAATAAAGTGAAACGAATGAATTAAACATATTGCTGGGCTGATATTTCGCATCTCCGTTCCATTCAGTTATTACTTTTTCAACAAAAGCTTTGCCGGATTGCTCGCCCAAATTCATTTGTTCCCACTTTAATATTGCACCCCTCCAATCGAGCGTGCGGGTCTGTTCAATGATAGAGCGGCAACACGACGAAAGTTCAGGCCACCTGCTGAGATCGACACCAAGCATTAGATCCCTAATCGCAACGATCAGCTCGTCCTGAGCCTCAAAAAAATACGAGACGCTCGATCGAGAATGATCATCAGAAAGCAAAAGGCTTGGCTTATATAAATCCCGCAAGTCTTGGAAAGGAAAGTCCTTCCTTGCAGTGAACTCAAGCTTGGCGCTCGCATCAAAATTGGGAGCTTCAAGTTGGATCGTCGCTCCCTCCGTGGCAGTTACGGACTGAACGCCAGCGCGTTGAGCCAATGGCGTGGTCACTTGATAAGCGTACAGACGGTATCTAGCTATGTAGATTGCCACTATGCTAGAAAAGCTGCGTAGGCGCGCCAACTCCGCGAGATGCTGAGCACGTTTCTGTGAACGTGCCTCGACAGCTTGTGCCGCGCTGCTGATTGAGAACGACAAGGAATTTAAAAATAGTCCAATGGTTATGATGCCGAGCAGCGCTTCCAGAGCGGAGAATATCTGGGCCATTGAGCCGTCAGGCGTTATGTCTCCATACCCAAGCGTTGTGATGGTAACAACACTGAAATAAGTCGCCTCAAGAAAAGAACATGGATTTACAGTGCACTTCAGTATAACGCCAGGGAGAAAATAAAAAATCGCTGCAAAAATCGGGATCAATAGAAAATAGATTCGCGCATAAAAGCTGGGGCGTTGCTGCCCTAATTTGGTTGTCCAGTCGGTATTCTTCATTTTCCCGTGAGTATGTATTCATTGATTTGTGACACTATGCATCTTGATAGATTGAGCAACGGACGACGTCATCTTGAAGTATAACGGGAAAGCCCTTCATAACTGCTCGAGGACTTGACATGTTCGGCAGCGAATCGGAATCGGATATTCCACGTTCCTCCCAACAGTCACGAGAAGTCTGCCCTTCTGAATGGCCGTCAAGTTCGCGAGGTTAAACGGGCTGCTCCTTAACCAAAGGGGCATGCTTGGGGGGCTCGGCGGGGTATTGACGACGGTACGACTGCTTGCGGAGCGGAGGCGCCGTCCGAATGTCCGAGTAGCACAGCGCGCCAATGGCCCTCCTTGGCCGACTGGGGCCTCACGCCTACTCGGGTCCGTCAAAATCCTGACGCAGCGAACAAGCCGGCTTTATATTGATTTGATTCGAAAAAAAACGGTCCAACAGCCTCAAGTAACGTCGAATCATATTTTCCCTCCTGGTAGGCAAAATTTTCCCAGACGTAGGATTCGCGATCGCGCCGCACGAGGGCCGAATATGCGCCGCAGCCAACATCGCCGCACTCTGGGCAGATGTAAAGCAGCACACGCTTTCCGTTCTCAGGCGGAACATCGAGCAGAGTCGCGCGAGTACGCTCGCATGACTCTGCATACCCACTCACAAAGCAACCCATGAAATCCGAGTGTCCTCCAGCATTTTTCACCAGCATTTCCAGCAAAGACTGTCCGTCTATCAGGAAGTCCGCAGAGGTTCTCTCAGTGCGGGTAGCAGCCCCCGACACGGTCCCTGGTCGATGAAGTGTGCGATGTCCAAGTAGGTTCATGTTCGTATACGGAATCGGCTTAATTTGTCGGCGTTGTCAACGATTGAGGAGCCCGTGTCGAATGTCCGCACTTGGCCGAACCGGGTCCGATGCGAACCGAGATCGATCACCGATCGCAACGGGGGATGCGAAAGGCGGAGACCGACCCATGTGCTCGACACTGTGGGCGAGGCACCTAACACTGCCTGGCTGCGGTATCATCGCGACCCATGCTCAAGGGCTCCTGGATGCAGCCACCAATGTCCGACCAGAACTATCAAGCGATCCTCGAACAGATCCATCGCGACATCGAGCCGTGGCGCACCGCGGGCCGCGCCGCAGACTACATTCCCGAACTCGCGAATGTGCCCGCCAACAGCTTCGGCATGGCCGTTGTCACGACCTCGGGGGACGTGTATCGCGTGGGACAAGCCGATACGCGCTTTTCAATTCAGAGCATCTCCAAGCTGTTCGCGTGCACGATGGCATTCAGGCTGCTGGGCGATGCGTTGTGGCAGCGCGTGGGCCGTGAGCCGTCGGGTACGGCCTTCAATTCGCTCGTGCAACTCGAGGCCGAGAAGGGCAAGCCGCGCAACCCGTTCATCAACGCAGGCGCGCTGGTCGTCACCGATGTGCTGTGCCGCCGCTTCGTCAACGCGGAGACAGCGCTCGTCGAATTCATGCGGCGGTTGACGGGTGAATCGACCATCGACTATGACATGCGCGTGGCTCAGTCCGAATTGCAGCACGCACACCGCAATCGCGCGATGGCCCATTTCATGGCGAGCTTCGGCAACCTGGAGATGCCGCCCGAGGCTGTCGTCGATGCGTATTGCCGTCAATGCGCGATATCGATGAACTGCGTCGAACTGGCGAAGGCCGCGCTCTTTCTCGCCAACGGCGGCGTCGCGCCGATCTCTGGCGAACGTATCCTCGACGCGAGTTCGGCCAAACGCCTGTCCGCTCTTATGCTGACATGCGGCACGTACGACGCGGCCGGTGACTTCGTGTATCGCGTCGGCTTGCCAGCGAAAAGCGGCGTGGGCGGCGGCATCGTCGCGGTGCTGCCGGGGGAAATGGCCGTCTGCGTCTGGTCGCCCGGACTCGACGCGAACGGCAACTCACTTGCGGGCGTTCAGGCGCTTGAACGGTTGACCACGCTTACCGGGCGGTCGATTTTTTGAAAACACCGGAGTCCAGGTCATTCGGCAAGCGTCGACTCACACTGAGCGAGCGCCAAGTGAAAGGCTGGGACCGACCCGTTTCCGTCAGTCAGGTCATTGCATTAGTTGTGGCCGTTCTCGAATCACCAACGGTCACTTGCCCGTCGTGCGCACTGCGCATCGGCAGGCGCCGCAAACAGCGTCCCGACTGTCGGAGGAAAGCCTCTGCAAACGAGCGGGCCGGCTGCAGCCGGCCCAAGGCGGTGGTGCTATCGGCTTGCAACGGCCTGAGGATCGGCGGGTTGCCACCCTCCGCCGAGTGCCTTGAATGCAGCGACCGCTGCGCGCGCGGATTCCGTTTGCGCCTGCACCCGCTCGTCGGATGCGCGCAGCAAGTTTTGATCGGCCTGCAGGACTTCGATCAGGCTGACGACACCTTTCTGGTAGGCCGCAAATGAGGTGGCTCGTGCCCGGCCTAGCGAATTCACACCCTGCGCGAGAACGGCAGCCTGCTCCTCGCGCTTCACGAGCGTAGAGAAAGAATTCTCGACGTCCTCCGTTGCGTGCAGTGCGGCAAGCCGGTACGCGGCGAGCATCTCGGCATCCTGGCCTTTGGCCTCATTGATCTGCGCATTGATGCGGCCGAAATCGAACAGACGCCAGCGCAACCCCAGCACGCCAGCGCCCTGACTGGCACCGCTGCTGAACAGGTTGCCGCTGGCCACTGAGGTGGCGCTCCCAATCAGTCCACTGAGTGACAGCTTGGGGTAATACTCAGCGACTGCCACGCCAATACGCGCGTTGGATGCAGCAAGGCGACGCTCAGCCACGATCAGATCGGGCCGACGCCTGAGCAACTCGCGAGGCGAGCCGGTGCCCGCAATTCGCGGGGCGGCTGGGATACCAGCACCCTCGAACAGTTCCGCCCGATGCGTGCCGGGCTGTGCGCCCAGCATCACGTCCAGCGCGTTCATCGCCGCATCCAGGCCGGCCTCCAGGACCGGGATGGATGCCTGCACCTGCGCCAGCGCGCCTTCAGCCTGGCTCACCTGAAGATCGGCCGCCAGGCCTTTCCCATACAAAAGCTTGATGGTCGAGAGCAGATCCTGCTGCGTCTGAAACTGCTTGCGGGCCACCTGCAAACGAGCCTGCAATCCACGAATGGTGATGTAGATGTCGGCCGTCTGTGCTGCCACAGCCAGGCGCGTGGCCACCTCGCCGGCCTCTGAAGCCTGATAATCGGCAACTGCCGCTTCCCGCTCGCGACGCAGGCCACCAAACACATCCAGTTCCCAGCTCGCGTTGAAATTGGCCTCGTAGTCGTTGCCGTAGCGATCGAAACCAGGCGTTGAGTTCAGGACGCGTCCCAGCGGAGTTTCAACCGACTGGTAGACCCGGGCCATCTGGCCACTGACATTGCCAGAAGGAAGCAGCGCGGCGTTCGCCGCGCCGAGTCCCGCACGCGCCTGCACGACGCGAGCGGACGCCTGCGCGAGGTCGAGGTTCTGATCAAGCGCAAGCGCGATGAATCGCGTCAGTTGCGGATCGCCGAAACCCGTCCACCACGTGACCAGGTCTGCGCTCGCCGCCGCCTCCCGGTGATCTACCGCGGCCTGGCCATGGAAATGGTCCGGCATTGCCACGTCGGGCCGGACGTAATCGGGGCCCACAGCGCAGGCTCCAGAGAGGCTGGCGACAATGACCGCAACAAGGAGGTGTTTGGGTAGCATGAGCGTCTTCACAAGGTTCCTGATGTGACCATAATACCAAATGGTCACTGGTTGTCCATTCCTGTATGCTATGGCCATGAAAAACACCACCACTCCCTCCGTCCCCGCGCGCGGCCCCGTTGACCACGAGGTGCGGGACCAGATCGTTGCCGCCGCCACGGAGCACTTCAGCCGGTATGGCTACGAGAAAACGACGGTCTCCGACCTTGCCAAGGCGATCGGGTTTTCCAAGGCATACATCTACAAATTCTTCGAATCCAAGCAGGCCATTGGCGAAATGATCTGCGTCAATTGCCTGCGGGAAATCGAAAGCGAGGTCCGGACAGCCGTCGCAGAGACCGATCTGCCGCCGGAGAAGCTGCGACGAATGTTCAAGGTCTTTACCGAAGCGAGCCTCAAGCTGTTCTTCCGGGACCGCAAGCTATACGACATTGCCGCATCAGCCGCCACGGAAAACTGGCAGGCGGTGCAAGCCTATGAAGCACGCGTGCAGAAGCTGCTCCAGGAAGTCCTGCAGGCGGGCAGGCAAAGCGGCGACTTCGAGCGCAAGACGCCGCTCGATGAAACTGCAATGGCGATCTACCTGGTGCTGCGCCCCTATCTCAATCCGCTACTCCTGCAATACAACCGCGACACCACCGACGTCGCACCTGCACAGCTATCCAGCCTGGTACTCCGAAGTCTGTCGCCCTGATGCGCCTCGCTAGTGACGCTTGACTGAAATAGTCACTAGAACCATAATGAAAGTCGTCATCACTTTATCGATGGGACTTTCATGTTCTCGCGTCGTCTCGCCACATCCGCACTCGCCTGTGCGCTAGCGCTTGCGCTAGCGGCCTGTGGCGAAAAAGCACCGCCCGATCCGCGCACCGAGGTCCCGCTGGTGCGCACGGCCATCGTTCACAGCGCCGTCCCCGCAGCCCGTTCGTTTACGGGGACTGTCGCGGCTCGCGTGCAGAGCGACCTGGGTTTTCGTGTTTCCGGCAAGGTGCTGGAACGGCTTGTGGATACCGGCCAAACCGTCAAACGCGGCCAGCTGCTGATGCGCCTCGATCCCATCGATCTCAAGCTTGCCGCGCAGGCCCGGCAGGAGGCGGTCACCGCCGCGCGGGCGCGGGCGCAGCAGACCGCGCAGGATGAGGAGCGCTATCGCAACCTGCGCGGCACGGGTGCGATCTCGGTTTCGGCCTACGACCAGGCCAAGGCGGCCGCCGATGCCGCCAGGGCGCAGCTCAGCGCGGCCCAGGCCGACGCCGACGTGGCGCGCAATGCGACGGACTACGCCAATCTGGCCGCGGACGGCGATGGCGTCGTGATGGAAACGCTGGCCGAACCGGGCCAGGTCGTCAGCGCCGGACAGCCCGTAGTGCGCCTGGCCCATGCCGGGCGCCGCGAGGCCGTGATCCAGCTTCCGGAAACTCTGCGCCCCGCCATCGGTTCGGTCGCCCATGCGACCCTGTTCGGCAACAGCGGCGTCAGCGTGCCGGCCACGCTACGCCAGCTCTCGGATACGGCGGATCCGCGTACCCGCACCTTCGAAGCTCGTTATGTGTTGCAGGACGCGCTGGCCGGCGCGCCGCTAGGTGCAACCATCACGATCGAGATACCGGACGCACGCGTGGCGCTCCAGGGCGGCATGCAGGTGCCGATTGGCGCCGTGCTCGACGCGGGCAAAGGGCCCGGCGTGTGGGTCGTCGACGGCAAGCCGACCAGGGTTGCATGGCAGCCGGTGACGGTTCTTCACCTGGACGACGGCAGCGCGCGCGTGTCCGGTACGTTGAAGCAAGGCGATCGCGTCATTGCGCTCGGTGCCCAGTTGCTGCACGAAGGCGAACAGGTCCGCGTGTCCGGCGAGGCCGTCGCAATGGCGAACGAAGGAGCACGTCCGTGAGCGAAGGCCGATTCAATCTGTCGGCGCTCGCGGTGCGTGAGCACTCCATCACCTTGTTCCTGATCTGCCTGATCTCGCTGGCCGGGCTCCTGTCGTTCTTCAAGCTGGGTCGCGCCGAAGATCCAGCGTTCACAATCAAGGTGATGACCATCGTCACCGTATGGCCGGGGGCCACTGCGCAGGAAATGCACGATCAGGTCGCAGAGAAGATCGAAAAGCGCATGCAGGAGCTGCGCTGGTACGACCGGACCGAAACTTACACACGACCTGGCCTGGCCTTCACGACGCTAACATTGCTCGACAGCACACCACCGTCGGAAGTGCAGGAGCAGTTCTACCAGGCCCGGAAAAAAATCGGCGACGAAGCAGCCAACCTTCCGGCTGGCGTGATCGGGCCGATGGTCAATGACGAATATGCTGACGTCACGTTTGCGCTCTTCGCACTGAAAGCCCGGGGCGAACCGCAACGGCTGCTCGTGCGGGATGCCGAGACGCTGCGTCAACGGCTGCTGCATGTGCCGGGCGTGAAGAAGGTCAATATCATCGGCGAGCAGGCCGAGCGCATCTACGTCCAGTTCTCGCATGACCGGCTCGCAACGCTCGGTGTCAGCCCGCAGGACGTATTCGCCGCGCTCAATGGCCAAAACGCCCTGACGCCAGCCGGCTCCGTGGAGACCAAAGGTCCGGAGGTGTTCATTCGCCTGGACGGCGCCTTCGACAATCTGCAGAAGATCCGCGACACGCCAGTCGTCGTGCAAGGTCGCACGCTGAAACTGTCGGACATTGCCACCGTCGAGCGCGGTTATGAAGATCCGGCGACATTCATGATCCGCAACAACGGCGAGCCCGCGCTGCTGCTGGGCATCGTGATGCGCGACGGCTGGAACGGGCTCGATCTCGGCAACGCACTGGACAGCGAGGTCGGCACAATCAACGCCGGGCTGCCGCTCGGCATGAGCCTGACAAAGGTCACCGACCAGGCCGTCAACATTCATTCGGCGGTCGACGAGTTCATGCTCAAGTTTTTTGTCGCCCTGCTGGTGGTCATGTTCGTGAGCTTCGTGAGCATGGGCTGGCGCGCAGGCCTGGTGGTTGCCGCCGCTGTCCCGTTGACGCTGGCCATCGTATTCGTGGTGATGGCCGCGACAGGCAAGAACTTCGATCGCATCACGCTGGGATCCCTGATCCTTGCGCTGGGCCTGCTGGTGGACGACGCGATCATCGCCATTGAAATGATGGTGGTGAAAATGGAGGAAGGCTACAGCCGTGTGGCCGCCTCTGCCTATGCCTGGAGCCATACTGCCGCCCCCATGCTCGCGGGCACGCTGGTGACGGCCGTGGGCTTCATGCCCAACGGCTTCGCGCGGTCCACCGCGGGCGAATACACCAGCAACATGTTCTGGATTGTCGGCATTGCACTGATCGCATCCTGGGTCGTTGCCGTGTTCTTCACGCCCTACCTCGGCGTGAAGATGCTGCCCGACTTCAAAAAGGTCGAAGGCGGGCATGACGCGATCTATGACACGCCGCGCTACAACCGCTTCCGTCAGCTGCTCACGCGCGTGATCGTGCGCAAATGGCTGGTCGCCGGTTCGGTCGTTGGCCTCTTTGCCATCGCCATCCTCGGTATGGGCGTGGTCAAGAAGCAGTTCTTCCCGATCTCCGACCGTCCCGAAGTGCTGGTCGAAGTGCAGATGCCCTATGGCACATCGATTTCACAGACCAGCGCCGCCACGCAAAAGGTGGAGGCATGGTTGTCTGAACAGAAGGACGCCAGGATCGTCACCGCGTACGTCGGACAAGGTGCACCGCGCTTCTTCCTGGCGATGGGGCCGGAACTGCCCGATCCGTCGTTCGCGAAGATTGTGATCCGCACGGACAGTCAGGAGGAACGCGATGCATTGAAGGCGCGACTGCGGCGAGCTATCGCCGACGGTCTTGTGCCCGAAGCGCGCGTACGCGTCACGCAACTCGTGTTCGGGCCATACTCGCCATTCCCGGTCGCCTATCGCGTCACCGGTCCGGACCCGGACAAACTGCGTGGAATCGCGGCTCAAGTCCAGCAGGTGATGGAGGCCAGTCCGATGATGCGCACGGTCAACACGGACTGGGGCACGCGCTCACCGACGCTGCACTTTACGTTGCAGCAGGATCGCTTGCAGGCGGTGGGATTGACGTCCAGCGCCGTCGCGCAACAGCTGCAGTTCCTGCTCACCGGCGTGCCTGTCACCGCCGTGCGTGAGGATATCCGAACCGTGCAGGTGATCGCGCGCTCGGCCGGCGATGTGCGTCTCGACCCTGCCCGGCTCGGCGACTTAACGCTGGCCGGCGCCAACGGGCAGCGCATTCCGCTGTCGCAGGTCGGCAAGGTCGACGTGCGGCTGGAGGAGTCGATCAAGCGCTGGCGCGACCGCGTGCCGACGATCACGGTACGCGGCGACATTGCCGACAACCTGCAGCCGCCAGACGTATCAACGGCAATCACCAGGCAGCTTCAGCCGATCATCGCGAAGCTGCCCAGTGGCTATCGCATCGAGCAGGCGGGCTCCATCGAGGAATCGGCCAAGGCGACGACCGCCATGTTGCCGCTGTTCCCGATCATGCTGGCGATCACGCTGGTCATCATCATTCTCCAGGTTCGGTCGATCTCCGCAATGGTGATGGTGTTCCTGACCAGCCCGCTTGGCCTGATCGGCGTGGTGCCGACGCTGATCCTGTTCAGGCAGCCGTTTGGCATCAATGCGCTGGTCGGCCTCATCGCGCTGTCGGGGATCCTGATGCGCAACACGCTGATCCTGATCGGGCAGATTCACCAGAACGAACAGGCCGGGCTGGATCCATTCGATGCAGTCGTCGAGGCCACCGTGCAACGGGCGCGCCCGGTGATCCTCACGGCTATGGCGGCGATCCTGGCCTTCATACCGCTGACGCATTCGGTATTCTGGGGAACCCTCGCCTACACGCTGATCGGCGGTACATTGGCCGGAACAGTGCTGACGCTGGTGTTCCTGCCGGCCATGTATTCGATCTGGTTCAGGATCCGGCCCGGCAGCGCCGCGGGTTCACACAAGAGCCTGGGCCACCACTCATCGCATCCCGACCTCATGACGCAGGATGCGCTCGACGCGCGTTGAAACACTATCAATTCACCAAACGGAGCTGTTCATGTCGAATTCCACGGTCGTTATTGTGACCGGCGTGTCATCGGGTATCGGACGCGCCACCGCCGAGAAGTTCGCGAGGCGAGGTTGCCGCGTGTTTGGCACAGTGCGCAGCATCGCAAAAGCGGTGCCTATCTCCGGAGTCGGGCTCATCGAGATGGATGTTCGCGACGATGCTTCGGTCCAGGCTGGAATCCAGTCCGTCATCGAACGCACCGGGCGAATTGACGTACTTGTCAATAATGCGGGAGCGAGCCTGATGGGTGCCGTGGAGGAAACGTCGACTGCTGAGGCCTTGTCGCTGTTCGATACCAACGTCTTCAGCATTCTGCGCACGACGCAAGCAGTACTTCCCCATATGCGTGCACAACGCGGCGGAAGGATCGTCAATGTCAGTTCCGTGCTCGGGTTCCTGCCCGCCCCTTATATGGGACTCTATTCGGCGTCCAAGCATGCCGTTGAAGGGCTGACCGAGACCCTGGACCATGAGGTGCGCCAGTTCGGCATCCGGTTAACGCTGGTCGAACCATCCTTTACCAGGACCAATCTGGACATCAACGCCCCTCTGGCAAGCTCGAAAATCGCCGACTATGATCGCGAGCGTGCCCTTGCATCGAGCGCAGTCGTCAACAGTGTCAAAGGTGCCCCCGCGCCCGACGGCGTGGCGAAGACAATCGTTGAAGCGGCGCTCGGCGCCTGGCGTATGCGTCGCACACCGGCCGGCGAAGCTTCCCTGTTGCGCAAATTGCGGCGCTTCATGCCCTCCGGCCCGGTGGATGCAAGCTTGAGGAAAACATTCGGGCTCGCGTGAAGTCCTCTCTCCCGCCGCAACGTACATCACGTTCGCGGGCCCGCCCCGCGCCGACGGTGGTTAGTTTCAGGCGTCCATGGTCATGACAACTTCGGCGCCTTGCCACGACCCGTCTGCGGCAGCACGGAACTCTTTGCAACCCACTCCCCACGCATCCGGAACCGCAGATATGGAAAGTCAGAATCGCGAGTCGTCGATGCCCGCGATCGGAGAGATCTCCGCGCTCGCGCTCAACCACTTTTTCGCCCAGCGCGCAATGCGAGCTTTCTGGGCCCATTTCGACGAAGCACTGCGGCATACGGAGGTGACCGAAGGCCGAAAAGCTGTGGCTTCAGCAATGATCCCCTGGATGCGTGCCTATGAGGATACCTTCGCGTTTGTGAGACTGATTGATCTCGATTCAATGCGCGATCTTTTCCACGCGATTCGGGATATGAAAAGGCTCGATGACCTGAACGACGCCAGCGGCGTTTCTGCTCGCCCGGAAGCTCGACTGCTGCTGTGCAATGACGCGTGGCCGTCCGTCGTCTCAGCGAGATGAAAGGACCGCCGTCCAAACCGGGGGCGCAGCGGTATCTTTGAGATGCAGCTTCATCAGGTTGAACTGGCCTTTGCGAATGCGATGCATGAGCTCGAAGCCGGAAATGGTTGTTGCCGCAGTCCTGAAGCCTTTAAAGCCGAGCATCACGTTCACCCGTGCTTTGAGGTTGCGATGATCCTGTTCGATCAGGTTATTCAAGTACTTCGACGATCGCAACGTTGTGCTTTCGGGCAGCAATCTATCGATCTTCATTTCGCGCACTGCGCGGTGAGACGCTGCGTAGCCGTCCAACCTGATTGACCTGGGTGCGAGCCCTCGACTCCTGATCGCTTTCTCGAAGAAGGCCTTGGCAGCAGCGACATCGCGCCTGGCGCTGAGCCGGAAGTCAATCGTCTTGCCAGCCCGGTCAACCGCTCGGTAAAGATAAACCCACTTGCCACGGATCTTCACGTAAGTTTGGTCGATTCGCCACGACCTGCAGGCTGCCGTAGCAAAGCGGATCCCGCGCTTAACGAACTCCGGCGTGAACCGCTTCTCCCCAGCTTACTCATCTGTTTGCCCTGCGTGCGCCAAAACCCTGAGCCCAACCCATCGGCCTTCATATTTGCACCAGAGCCCCGCCGAGCAGGCCGACGCCTGTCCATCGAGCCACCATGAATCACGCCCGACAATCTCGTTCAGCTCGCGCAACTACACGCCGCCCCTCGGCTGATCCTCGACTGTCGGTGGCGAAGGAACACACACAGCCCTCATTCGTAAATCAGCCTCTTGACCATCACTTCGCTTTACGAATGGATGGCGAATTTAATTCGTATATTTGCGAATTGAAAGATTTGCTTCGCTTTACGGCTCGCGGGCAGAAATGGCGAGAGGGACTTCCAGGCGTTAGCATCCAATAAGGCCATCGTTGACAGTAGGTGGCTTTATTGGATGCTAACGCCGTTCGCGATGCCGTTATTCAGATCCGGCGACTTTCGGAATGATCAACCGCACGAGAAGCTGGCCGCCGAATTCGCGTCACCTCCTTTGTATCGCGCGACCTTGGGATAGGGGCACAACGGCCGTGTACGTCCCGCGCCCCACTCCGCGGGCACTTCGCTGTTCGGAATCGCGTTGCCGGCGTCGCGTGCGGTTGCGACGATGCTGTCGGGCGCTTTGCCCTGTTCGACCCAGGCGACCAACGGCGTGAGCATGTCGAACTGGTCCGCAGTCGGCCCGCCCGAACAATGGTTCATGCCCGCCACCGTGTAAAGACGCGCGAAGTTGCTCGCATCGCCGCCGTTCGCCGTCATGAGACGCTGATACCAGTCGGTCGTATCGTTCGATGAAAACACCGGGTCGCTCGTGCCGTGATACACCATCAGCTTGGCGCCGCGCCGCTTCAACGCGCTCAGATCGGTCTCATCCGGCGGCGTCATGAACGACCACGACGCCTCGGTGTAGACGCCGCTCGTTGCAAAGATCTTTGGCGCATCGTTGTCCATGCTGAAGTTCAACGCATATGACGTCAACTGCGTAAGCAGCGAAGCGCTTTGCGGCGGCGTCGTGAACGTGAAGGCAGCGGCGGCGGGATCCAGCGTGATGGAATTGGTTTGCTTCCACAATGACCAGTTCGCGCCATTGATACCCGCATCGTACGGAAAGCTAGCGTACAGCGCCGTTCCCGCGCTGTTGCGCGCGCCGGAGAAGACGTTGCCGATTGCGTCCTTCTGCGCAGTCGTCAAGCACGAGCCATCGCGCACATTCCCCGAGCAGGTCGGCACGTCGTTGGCGAGGCTAAAGTTCGCCTGGCATGCCTTGATGTCTTGCACCATGCCGTCGGCCACGCCATCGAGCGAGTCGCACTTCGCAATGATTCGCGCCGCAACCAGCTGGCGCTCCGCTGCGGTAAAGCCCGTCTTGATGTCGGGAAGGCCGCTCGTGGTATTCGCCGTCGCCACCTTGGCGAGTTGTTGTGCGCTCCACATCTCGCCGATCGCCGCTTTCGGCAGATGGAAGCCCGGATCGCCCGCGATGATGCCGTCATACTCCGCCGACGAGCGCGCCGCCGCCACCATCGCATGCCGGCCGCCGTTCGAGCAGCCGTCGAAATAGCTCCGGTCGGGGCTCTTGCCATAGGCGGTCCTGATGACCTGCTTCGCCATCGGCGTGAGCGTAGCGACCGCGTTATACCCGTAGTCGATACGGGCCTGAGGATCGAGTCCAAACAGCGGGTTTTGCGACGACGAGTGGCCAGCGTCCGAACTGATGACGGCGTAGCCCATGTTGAGCGCATCGTTGAGCGGACCACCGCCGCCTATCTCACCGGTTGCGGTCAGCACGTTCCCATCGAGGCCACCATTCGCCTGATAGAAGAAGCGTCCGTTCCAGGCGACCGGCAGGCGCATCTCGAAGCCGATCGCGTAGGTTTTGCCGTCGACGGAACTCGCCCGTTGATTCATTTTCCCTTCGATCACGCAATGTTCCGCGATCGGCTTGCCGGCTACCGTCAGCGTACCTGCCGGCACGTCCTGCACCGACGTGAACGTCGTGTTCGCAAACGAGAGCTTCGCGGCAAGCGCGGTACAGGTGCCGGAGAGATTCGCGGGCGTGGCCGCACTGAGTTGCGGCAGGGATGACGATGTGTCGTTCGGTCCGCCACCGCACGCGGCGAGCGTCAGCGAAACCAGTATTGCAATTGCGGTTCTGTTCATCTCATGTCTCCTAGAACATGTGCCGTACGCCGACCATCGCACCCGTCTGGCCCATGCCCGCGGCCGGCGTCGTGCCGCCACCGCCGCCGCTGACCGAATAGCGTGCTTTCGCGCTGTTGGCGAGATAGGAGCCCTGCGCGTAGACAGCTGTGCGCTTGCTAAGCAGATAGGTGGTGCGCAGCGTGCCCATCGTGGCGCGTGTGTCGTGGTCGCTGTTGACGATGCGGAACACTTCGCCATCTACGAGAAACGCCGGTGTGACGGCATACGAAGCGCCGACGAAGAACAGATTCGAGCGCACGTTCGGCACAGCGGGAGAATCGGTGACGACGCGCCGACCGACCCAGCCGAGACCGATCTTCGCGCCGGCGTACTGCGCGTAGGCGCTCACGTGAGCGCGCGCGTCTTTGTCGGCGGCATTGATGAGCGTGGTGGGCGCAACGCCGTCGAAGAAGTTCGCCGCGGCGGTGGCGCCGCCACGCTCTTCTTCGTACGACGCCGCCACGCCGAAGTACTGCGCATCGTATTTGAGCATCACGGACCAGTCGCGGCATTCGGTGGCGTGCCCCGCCACCGAGCCGGTACAGGTGCCTTGTCCGGGCGAGTTGTTGCCGGCGTCACGTCCGAATGAATAACCGGCGCCGAGGGTGACGCCCTTGTATACGCCAATGTAGGTGACCGAGTTGTCCGCGCGGGCGTTGGGGACGTAGGCGTCCAGCGAACCGAGGCCATAAATATCCGGGCCGATGATGTCCGCGCCCATCAACGCAAGGTACGTCATCGTGTACTGGCGGCCGAACGCGACGGTTCCATACGGGCTCTTCACGCCCACAAAGGCTTGTCGGCCGAACAGGCGGCCACCCTGGCCGAGCGTTCCGTCGCGCACGTTAAAGCCGTTCTCGACGGTGAAGACGGCGCTATAGCCGCCACCCAGGTCTTCCAAGCCGCGCAGGCCCCAGCGCGAGGGCAACTCGCCCGTCACCGCGGGCATGCGAAACAGGTGGTCGCCCGCCGCATTGGCGTGCGAAACGTATTCGATACCGGTATCGACGATTCCGTAGAACGTGACGCTCGATTGCGCGGCGGCCACGGTGCTCGTTGCGCAGAGGGCGCCGCTCAGGAGAAGGCGTGTTGATGCTCGCATGATTGAAGTCTCCAAACCGTTATGTGTTTTTTTGAAAAACCATCAGTCGGTCGCGCGCGGGCGACGGATGAGCAAGAGGGCCGCGACTGCGGCGATCAGCGTCACTGGAATGCTCGCGCCGATCACGACCGACGAGCTGCGTCCCATCGCGAGCAACTGGCCTGCCGCGAGCGGCCCGACAACCGAACCGATACGGCCCACGGCGACGGCGGCGCCGACGCCCGTCCCGCGCATCGCCGTCGGATAGAACGCGGCGGAGAGCGCATACAGCACCGACTGCCCGCCAATAACGAACATGCCCGCGAAGAATGCCGAGCCGGCGAGCGCGCCGAATCCCGGCGCTATCGACAGCGCTGCAAGCGAGGCGATGATCCCGATGTACATGCCCGACACGACCACGGCGCCGCGCAGCCGGTCCATCAACATGCCAATGCAAAGCGCGCCGATGCCGCCGCCGACGTTGAAGGCGATCTGCACATAGCCGATTTCCGGGCGCGAGAGACCGCGCGCGGCCATCAACGAAGGAAGCCAGTTGAGCAGGAAATACAGAACGATCAGCGTGCAGAAATAGCTGATCCAGATCTGCGCTGTCGAAAGAGCACGATTGCCGCCGAACAGCACATTGCCCACGGCGGCGGGCTGCACGTTCCCTTCATGCGATGCGCGCCGAAATGCCTTTGATTCGGGCAGGAAAGCGAACAGGAGCGGCACCAGAAGCAGCGGCCCCGCACCGCCTACATAGAAGATATGGCGCCATTCGGTGTCTCCCATGTTCACGATGCCGATGATCGACGCGATCACGCCGCCAAACGGAATACCGCAATACATGATGCTCACGGCGGTATTGCGCGCCCTCGGCGACACCGATTCGGACGACAGCGCGATCAGGTTCGGCAGCGCACCGCCCAGTCCGATACCGGTCAGCACGCGCACCAGCACGAGCATGTCGAAGCTGCTGACGAGCGCGGTTGCAATCGAAAGCAGGCCGAACAGACATGCCGAGAGAATCAGCACACGTTTGCGGCCAATGCGATCGGCAAGCCGTCCGCCGAACATTGCGCCGGGCAGAAGGCCGAAGGTTCCGGCACTGAATGCAAGGCCCATTTGTGTCACCGACAGGCCGAACTCGCGCGCCATTCGCGGCGCCGCGACCCCGACCGATTGAAGGTCGAGGCCTTCGAGCAAAGCGACGGCAAAGCAGAGGCTCAGGGTTACGGCGGCAGCCGATCTGGCGACTGGTTGCGTCATCACTGCGTCTCCTGGTGCTGCTGTTCTCATTGGCTTCATATCGATCACCTGGGTTGTCGGGTCCGCCTGAACCACATGTCTCGCCGAGCCCTCACAATATCAGGTGACCTGATATAAAGATCGCACGAAAGCGCTTCAGCGAGAAAGCATAAGAGCATAGGGGTACGGAGAAACCGAAGCTGTTATTGCGTGTTATTGCGCTGTGGCGAGACCACTGCCGTTCTAATCGCGGAAGATCCTTCGCGGCAGAAGAATCGATCCGTGCAGCATTGCCCGAGCGGCGCAGTCAGTTTGAAAACATATCCGCCCGGTGATGCGCATTTGATCTCAGGCGACCTGATAAGACAAGATAAAATTCTTCGGTGAATACCCCAGGCCAAAGTCGGGTTGACCGTATCGGCCGTATTGATACACATTGCACGTGATCGAGATTGCGCCGCGCCGGAGGCGCGCCAATCCGAGTCCCTTTAGGATCACCAAGGAAAGAGAATGGACATTGCGAATCTGGTTGCTATCGATACCCATGTGCATGCGGAGGTCTCCTGTTGCCAGCCGCCGGATCTGTTCGGCAAGGAGTTCGACGACGCTGCCGACAAATACTTCGGTACGGTGCTCAAGCAGGGGCGGCGGCCGACGATCCCGGAGACGATCGACTACTATCGCCAGCAGAAAATTGGCATGGTGATGTTCACGGTCGACTGCGAGGCGCAACTCGGGCGCCGCCGCATCCCCAACGAGGAGGTCGCGCAATTCGCGGCGGACAATAGCGACATCATGATTGCCTTTGCGAGCATCGATCCGCACAAAGGCAAGATGGGCGCGCGCGAAGCACGGCGTCTGATCGAAGATCACGGCGTGCGGGGATTCAAGTTTCACCCGACGCTGCAGGGCTGCTATCCGAACGACCGGATGGCCTATCCGATCTATGAAGTGATCGCCGAATACAACTTGCCGGCGGTATTTCACAGCGGCCATTCCGGCATGGGCAGCGGCATGCGCGGCGGTGGAGGGCTGCTGCTCAAGTATTCGGAGCCGATACACCTGGACGAAGTGGCGGCGGAATTCCCTGACATGAAGGTGGTGATCGCGCATCCGTCGTGGCCGTGGCAGGATCAGGCGTTGTCGATTTGCCTGCACAAGCCGAATGTCTACATCGACCTCTCGGGGTGGTCGCCGAAGTACTTCGCGCCACAGCTGATTCAGCATGCGAACACGCTACTCAAGCACAAGATGCTGTTCGCGTCCGATTTCCCGCTGATTCGCCCGGATCGCTGGCTGAACGATTTCCAGACAGCGGGCTTCAAGCCCGAGGTTCATCCGTTGATTCTGAAGGAAAACGCCATCAGTCTGCTTGGATTGAGTCCGACGTGACCTGATCGAAAGTGTGTAGATTGCGCAGCAGCATGCGCAATGAAGCATGCAGCAGATCGGCGTTCGCGGGCTCGATACCGTTCATCATGCCTGCCTCGAGCCGCTCGATCGACGCTTCGCACTGGCGCACGAGCGCGGCGCCCGCGCGCGTGAGTTGCAGCACGACGATGCGGCCGTGGGAGGGGTCGGCGGCGCGTGTGACCCATCCGCGCGCGACCATCACCTTGATGACCTCGTTGGCCGCCTGAGGCGTGATCAGCGATCGCTCAGCCAGCTTGGCGTTCGACGAGTGTCCGCGCGCTTTCAACACCGACAGGGCGGTGAACTGCGGCAGCGTCACGCCATGTGGCGCGAGCGTTTCGATGAGCCGGCGTTTCAGCACACGGTCCACGCTGCCGACCAGGTAGGTGATACGCAGCGGCTTTTCGGCCATGGCGCCCGAAGGTCGGCCGGAATGATCGGTTGGCTTCATCGTATCTGATGTTCGAGGGTTTTCACTAAGCACCGGGCGCTTGTTTATCAGGCTGCTTGATAATAGACTCTGTATCAGGATGCCTGATATAAAAATCTCAGGCAGGTTGATACTACAGCAGTTCAACGGAATTTCCACCTTATCGCGCGGTCCGCGCGCAGGAGTTACGAACATGGCAAGTTACGAGGGTCGCTGGAAGACGGTTGACGTGAAGGTCGAGGCAGGCATCGCGTGGGTGACGTTGAATCGCCCGGAGAAGCGCAATGCGATGAGCCCGACGCTCAATAGCGAGATGCTGCAGGTCCTGGATGCCGTGGAGCTCGACGACGACGCAAGGGTTCTGGTACTGACCGGCGCGGGCGCCGCATGGACCGCGGGTATGGACTTGAAGGAGTATTTCCGGGAAGTCGACGCGGGTCCGGAAATTCTGCAGGAGAAGATTCGCCGCGACGCGTCGGAATGGCAGTGGCGCCGTCTGCGCATGTATGCAAAGCCGACCATCGCAATGGTCAACGGCTGGTGTTTCGGCGGTGGTTTTTCGCCGCTGGTGGCGTGCGATCTGGCACTTGCAGCGGACGAAGCGGTATTCGGGCTGTCGGAAATCAACTGGGGCATTCCGCCCGGCAATCTGGTCAGCAAGGCGATGGCGGATACGGTCGGCCATCGTCAGGCGCTGCACTACATCATGACGGGTGACACCTTCACCGGCCCGCAAGCTGCGGCGATGGGCCTCGTCAACAAGAGCGTGCCGCTTGCGCAGCTGCGCGACGAGACCATTGCTCTGGCAGCGAAGCTCCTCGAAAAGAACCCGGTGGTGTTGCGCGCCGCAAAGCACGGCTTCAAGCGTTGCCGTGAACTGACGTGGGAGCAGAATGAAGACTACCTGTACGCCAAGCTCGATCAGGCGCAACTGCGCGACCCGGAGCACGGACGCGAGCAGGGCCTGAAGCAGTTCCTCGACGATAAGTCGATCAAGCCGGGTTTGCAGGCGTATAAGCGCGCTGAATAAAGCATGAGTATCGCAGCCACAGTCCGGCGAAGAGACTCGGCGGTGGCATCCGCATCAGGACACGCAGCACAGTGAGGAGACAACAATCGTGACCGAAGTGAGCATGTTGATCGGCGGCCAGGACCGTCCGGCATCCAGCGGGGCGACGTTCGAGCGCCTGAACCCGGTAACCGGCACCCTCGCTTCACGCTCGCCTGCCGCCACGCTTGCCGACGCCGATGCGGCAGTCGACGCCGCCGCCGCCGCATTTCCTGCGTGGGCCGCGCTTCGGCCCACCGAGCGTCGCGCGCGGCTGCTGAAAGCGGCCGACATGATGGATGCACGGACCGGCGAGTTCATCGCGGCCGGCGTGGCCGAAACGGGCGCGATGGCGAACTGGTACGGCTTCAATGTTCATCTCGCCGCCAACATGCTGCGTGAAGCGGCCGCAATGACGACGCAGATCGACGGCAGCGTGATTCCGAGCGACACGCCAGACAATCTGGCGCTTGCCGTGCGTCAGCCGTGCGGCGTCGTGCTGGGCATTGCGCCGTGGAATGCGCCGGTGATTCTCGGCACGCGCGCACTCGCGATGCCGCTCGCGTGCGGCAATACGGTGGTACTCAAGGCATCGGAGGCGTGTCCGGCGGTACATCGGCTGATCGGCACGGTATTGCAGGAAGCCGGGCTCGGCGACGGCGTCGTGAACGTCGTGACGAATGCGCCCGAGGATGCGGCGGCAATCGTCGAACGCCTTATCGCACACCCGGCCGTGCGGCGGGTGAATTTCACCGGCTCGACGCATGTGGGCCGCATCATCGCCATGCATGCGGCGAAGCATCTGAAGCCGGCGTTGCTGGAACTCGGCGGCAAGGCGCCGGTGCTGGTGCTTGAAGACGCCGATCTGGACGCGGCCGTTGCCGCGATCGCGTTCGGCGCGTTCTTCAACCAGGGGCAAATCTGCATGTCCACGGAGCGGGTCATCGCACACCGCAGCATTGCGGATGCGCTGGTGGAAAAGCTGACTGAAAAAGCGCGCAAGCTGGTGGCAACCGCGCCGACCGACGACGGCGCGGTGCTCGGTGCGCTCGTCAACGCACAGGCCGCGCAACGCGTGGCGGCGCTCGTCGAAGACGCGCGCCGCCACGGTGCGACGGTGCTGGCGGGCGGCGCGATTGACGGTGCGATCATGCAGCCGACCATCGTCGACGGCGTGCGTCCCGAGATGAAGCTCTACGCGGAGGAGTCGTTCGCACCGGTGGTCACGGTGCAGCGTGTGGACAGCGACGACGAAGCGGTGCAAGTCGCCAACGACAGCGAGTTCGGGTTGTCGGCGGCAGTGTTCAGCCGCGACAGCGCGCGGGCATTGGGTCTGGCGAGGCGTATCGAATCGGGCATTTGCCACATCAACGGGCCAACCGTGCACGACGAAGCACAAATGCCGTTCGGCGGCGTAAAGGGCAGTGGCTACGGACGTTTCGGCAGCAAGGCTTCGATTGCCGAATTCACGGATCTGCGCTGGATCACCATTCAGACCGGCCCGCGCCACTACCCGATCTAACAGCGCCGCACGAAGACGAGTGCGTCGAAACACGGCATCCTCTGTCGAATGACAGAGGGCTTGCGTTCGTCCACGAGTCGCCGCGCCGGCAGCCCATCAAGGAGACAAAACGTGAATGCAGAGCCGACTCAGCCCCGTGTCGAACCCGTGATTCGAGAGACGTCCGTGCCTTATCGCCGGGTGCGTATCGGATCGGCAGCGGCCAGCGTTCGTCGACAGGGCGACGCCTGGTACCTGCAAGCGAGCGAGCCGATCGGCGCTTATCCGGCACGTCTGACCGACCGGCTCGTGAGCGGAGCCCACGCGCATCCGGACCGGTGGCTAGTGGCACGCCGCGGTGCCGACGGCGAATGGGTGGGCATCAGCTATGCGCAGATGCTCGAGCGTGCCCGTTCTATCGGCCAGGCGCTACTCGAGCGCAAGTTGTCGGCCGAGCGGCCGGTCGTCCTTCTGTCCGGTAACGACCTCGAGCATTTCCAGCTCGCACTCGGTGCGATGTGGGCGGGCGTTCCTTATGCGCCGATCTCGCCCGCCTATTCGCTCATTTCCAGCGACTACGGCAAACTGCGCCACGCGATCGAACTGCTGACGCCCGGTCTCGTGTTCGCCGCCGACGGCGATGCGTTCGCCGCCGCAATCGACGCCGTCGTATCCGACGATGTGGAAGTGGTGACGGCTTACGGTTCCAACAAGCGCGCGCAGACACCGTTCGCGGAACTGTTGAACACGCCCGCAACGACGGTCGATGCCGTGCACGCCGCGATCGAACCCGATGCAATCGCGAAGTTCCTCTTCACCTCCGGCTCCACCAAACGTCCGAAAGCGGTTCCGACGACGCACCGCATGCTGTGCAGCAACCAGCAGATGCTACTCGAAACGTTCCCGGAATTCGCCCACGAGCCGCCGGTTCTGGTCGACTGGCTGCCTTGGAATCACACGTTCGGTGGCAGCCACAACGTGGGCATCGCACTGTATAACGGCGGCACGCTGTATATCGACGACGGCAAGCCGGTAGGCAAGAAGTTCGACGAAACGCTGCGCAATCTTCGCGAGATCGCGCCGACCATTTATTTCAATGTGCCAAAAGGTTGGGAGGAGCTGGCGAGTGCGCTCGAAGCGGACGCGCAGCTTCGCGCAACCTTCTTCTCTCGTGTCAAAGTCTATTTCTTTGCTGGCGCGGGACTCTCGCAAGCGGCGTGGGATCGCCTGGAGCGGGTGACCGAGCGATACTGCGGCGAGCGCATTCGCATCATGGCCGGATTGGGTATGACCGAAACATCGCCCTCCTGTCTGTTTACGACCGGGCCTGTCATGGGTGCGGGCTATGTCGGAGTGCCCGCACCCGGCTGCGAAGTGAAGCTCGCGCCCGTATCGGGCAAGCTCGAAGCCCGCTTTCGCGGGCCGCACGTGATGGCCGGTTACTGGCGGATGGACGAGGAAAACGTGGCCGGGTCGTTCGACGACGAAGGTTACTACTGCAGCGGCGACGCGTTGAAGTTCGTCGATCCCCGTAAGCCGGAACTCGGACTGTTGTTCGATGGCCGGATCGCCGAAGACTTCAAGCTGAGCTCGGGTACGTTCGTGAGCGTCGGGCCGATGCGTGCCCGGGTGGTCTCCGAGGGCGCGCCGTACGTCCAGGATGTGGTCGTGACCGGTATGAATCGCGACGATGTCGGTGCGCTAGTGTTTCCGCGCCTCGACGATTGCCGGCGGCTGGCGGACTTGCCGGCATCGGCGAGCGCCGCTGAGATCGTCGCGGCGCCTGCTGTGCGCGCGTTCTTCACCGGCTTGCTGGCCCGTCTGAACCGCGAGTCGACCGGCGGCGCAACGACGATCGCGCGCTTGCGCCTGCTCGACGTGCCCCCCTCCCTCGATCTGGGCGAGATCACCGACAAAGGCTCGATCAACCAGCGTGCGGTACTGACACATCGCGCGAATCTGGTGGAGGCGATGCATGACCCACGTCAGGCCGATCCCGCGGTGATCTATGCGTGCAATGACGGGCTCTGACATGTCTGCTTGCTACGTGGCTCCACTGCGCGACATGCGCTTCGTGATGGAAGAATGGCTCGACGCCGAAGCGTTCTGGCGGCAGATTCCGGAATGGTCCGATGTCGATGCGACGACCGCGCGAATGGTCCTCGAAGAAGCCGGCCGCTTTGTGTCGGAGCAGCTAGCGCCGCTCAATGCCAGCGGCGACCTTGAAGGCTGTCAGTTCGTCGATGGCGAAGTGCGTATGCCGTGCGGCTTCAAGGCAGCGTATCGCGCCTATGTCGACGGCGGCTGGCCGACGCTCTCGGCAAGTGCCGGCCATGGCGGCCAGGACTTGCCGCAACTGCTGGAAGTGGCGCTTCACGAAATGCTGGCGGCGGCGAATCACGCGTGGCTCATGTCACCCGGACTGACACATGGCGCAAGCGTCTGCTTGCAGACGCATGGGTCGGAGAAGCTGAAAGCCGACTATCTGCCAAAAATCGCGAGCGGCGAGTGGCTCACCACCATGTGTCTGACCGAACCGCAGGCGGGGAGCGACCTCAGTCTGCTGCGCACGACGGCCATCCCGGACGAGGTGAGCGAGGGTTATCGAATCACGGGCAGCAAGATCTTCATCAGCGGTGGCGATCACGATCTGACGGACAACATCGTCCACCTGGTACTTGCGCGTTTGCCCGACGCGCCTCCCGGAACGCGCGGACTCTCGATGTTCCTCGTGCCGAAGTGGCGACCTCACAGCGGGGTGGCGATTCGCAATGGCGTTCATTGCGAGGGGATTGAAAAAAAGATGGGGCTCAAGGCAAGCCCCACATGCACGATGCGGTTCGAGGACGCGCTGGGTTGGCTGGTCGGCGAGCCGCATCGCGGGCTGGCGGCGATGTTCGTGATGATGAACGCCGCGCGCTTGCAGGTCGCGATGCAGGGATTGGGTCACGCCGAGAGTGCCTGGCAACGCGCAACGATCTATGCGCGCGAACGGGTGCAAATGCGCGCGCCCGGTCTGGAGGCGAAAACGCAGGGGGCGTCGCCCATTTCGCTGCATCCCGCGATACGGCGCACGCTGATGGATCTGCGTTGCGTCGTCGAGGGCGAGCGGTCGATCGGCTATTGGATCGGCCAATGGCTCGACATTGCCGCACGCCATCCCGATGAAGCGAAGCGTGCCGAAGCAGATCGTTTCGCCGCGCTCCTCACGCCGGTGGCGAAAGCATTTTTCACGGCCAACGGCTTTCTTGGGGCGTCGAGCGCGCTCCAGGTGTTCGGCGGCTACGGTTACATACATGAATACGGCATCGAACAAACGGTGCGCGATAGTCGTGTCTCGCTCCTGTATGAAGGCACAAACGAGATTCAGTCGATCGACCTGCTGGTTCGCAAAGTAATCGGCGACGGCGGGGACAAGCTGCGAGCATTGCTTGCCCATCGCGCGGAAGCCGCGGAGCACGCCAATGCCGCACCGGATTTGCCGCAGGTCGCGGCGCAACTCGAGACATTGTGCGCGGATGCTTGGCATACGACCGCCGCGATCATCGAAGAGAGCGCGCGCGACGTGGAGTTGCCTTATCGCGTCGCCGACGATTACCTCGCAATGATCGGCTGGCTGCTCCTCGCCTATGCGTGGGCGCGCTCGCTTCGGCTTGCCGCTCCGAAGGCGGATGAAGAAGATTTCTATCGTCAGAAAGTGGCCACGGCCCGCTATTTCTTCGACTACCGATTAGCCGAATTCACGCACCGCAGGTGCCTGGTCGATGCCGGAATTCATGCCGATCTTCCTTTCATCGGAGCGACAGCGGGCACTTCGTAGCTGTTCGATGCTCCATGCACTGCAACCTCATTGGATAACGCAATGAAAAATCTGCTCAGGCTTTTTCTCGTCTCGACATTTGCGGCACTGGCTTTCAATCATGCTCTCGCCGTGGAGCCGGAGGCGGCGGCCCACGCCGAATTCGAGCCGCCCAAACCGGAACTCGCCTACATGGGCCGCTTCTCGGTCGACCTGACCGCGCCGATCTGGGAGTTGGGAAAGACCGCCGATGCCGGTAAGCGTCGGATCATTCCGATCACCGGCGGCAGTTTTCACGGTCCCATGCTGAACGGCGAGATTCTGAATAACGGTGCTGACTGGCAGGTCGTCACACCCGACGGACTGGCGATTATCGACACCCGATATCTGCTGAAGATGGATGACGGCGAGCTCGTGTATCTGCAGACGAGAGGGTTGCGGTACGGCCCCGCGGATGTGATGGCGGACGTGGCGAAGGGCAAATCCGTGGACCCGGGGAAATATTACTTCCGCCTCTACATGACCTTCGAGACCGCCTCGAAGAAATACGCGTGGCTGAACCGGGCAATGGCCGTTGGCTACGCGATGCGGCTCGGCAACGCCGTGGTCTACGACGCCTACTTGCTGAAGTAAGTGAACGTGGCGGACGGGGGGTCGTAGCGTGCCGCCTCGCGGTTTGGCGGACCGACGGTGAGATGGTCGCGGGAAGCGCGGATGAACGCGGTAACATTGCTGCTTTCCGACGAGCAAAGAGCCGACGCGATGACGAGCAAAGCCCCAAAAATGACGACCCCCGGCACCGCGCGCCCCGCCCGCGCGCCATCGGCGCGGCGCAAGGCCACGCCTGCGCCACGTTTGACCTACGTCATTGGGAGCCTCGACAGAATCCTGCGGCGAAAGATGACGGAGGCGCTGGCGCCTCTCGGCCTGACGCTGGCGCAATTCACCGCGCTTTCCGTTCTCGATGCGCGTGGACAGGCGTCGAATGCCCAGCTTGCGGAATGGTCGTTCATCACGCCGCAGTCCGCCAACGAGGTGATGATTGTCATGTCATCGCGCAACTGGATCACGCGCGAGCCCGATCCGAATCATGGACGCATCGTCGTGCTGCAACTCACTGACGAAGGCCGCGACGTCCTGCGTCGGGGCATGGATATCGTGCGGCTGCTCGAAGAACAGATGCTTGCAGGTATCGATGCTGATAATGCCGCTACCGTGCAAACCCACCTCGAATTGTTTGTACGTAATCTGCGCAGCTGATTGGCAATTCGGGCGCGAAGGCGGGAGAAGCTGCGCCCGCCGTATGGAATGCGGTCCTGTCAATTCGACAAATGATCCTTCCTATAGGCAACCTCTCAAGCTGCCTTCCTATTTGCACCAGAACCGATTGGAACATCAACGGTACTGGTAACAGAAACATTTCTGAAAATCGGGCACTCCGAGACGATCTATACGGTGGTATCGTCAGGTCATGCTTTCTTTCATCTCGCTCCTCACGGGCCCTGTCGACGTGTCATCGCCTGATTGCGCCACTCGCGCGGCGACGTCTCGAACCGCTCCCGAAACGCGCGGCTGAAATGCGACATGTCGTTAAACCCCCACCGTAACGCGACATCGGAAACCCTCAGCACCGCGCAGTGCGGATTTACCAGATCCTCCGCGCAGCGTTCGAGCCGCAGGTTCCACACATATCGCATCAGCGACGTGTTCTCCGCCTCGAAAAGCTTGTTGATGTACCGCGAGGAAATTCCGATCCCCTGCTCGATCAACGTCGGATTCAGATCCGGGTCGCGCAGGTGTTCGAGCAGATGTCGCTTCACGCGCGTCAATGTTAGCGCCTTCATCCTCGATTGCGCGACGTCGTTGCGCTGCAGGTTCCCAAGCGTCATCGCAATCAACGAGATCGCCGTGTCCGACAACTGCAGCATCTCGTCCTCGGAGACATGGCGGATCTGTGACGACATCTGCTCGAGGAAACCGCGCATCACGCTGCCGACGCCCTGCGCGGTCGGAATTGGACTCGCGGTGCGGTGCTCCATGCCGACGACGAGCTGATTCAAAGTCGTGCGCGGAATGCTGACGACGATCTCGCGCCACGGCTGGCCGAACTGCAGGTGGTGCGGCCGTGTCGCGTCGTAGATCGCAAAATCCCCGGGACGCAGCGTGACGATCTTGCCGTCCTGCTCGACCGATTGACTGCCCTCAAGCATCAATACCGCAAAATACTTATCCTCATACTCGCTCCGCGCTTGGCGATAACGCCGGATCACTGCCTGCTCGCTTGCGTGGATTTCTGAGATCCGCATCTTTTCGCATTTGCGTTGCCGTACCCGCCCGAAGAAATCAGCCTTCTGCACGTCCGCTATCTGCACGTCCGCGAACAAACGCAGAATCGTTTCGCGCCAAAACTCGATGCGCTGGCTGACCGAGCCGTCGGTCGCCACCTCGATCGCCGAATTCGTCCATTCGGCCGGCGGGTGATCGGACTCGAAGCCGGAAAAATCTCCGCTCGTGGCGCGAGGAAAAAGTTGCGTCGTCATTATCATGTCCCAAATGGATTGCGAACGAGCAGCCAGTACCCTGCACGGGAAAAAAGGCGTTGTCCAATCGACTCTACCGCTTGCACCGCGAGACCTGTCGGACAGACTCGCGGCGCAGCGGCAGCCCGCTACCGTTCCGGGCAAGTCATGCGAATGACGTCTGACGCCAATCGGATGATTGTTCATAAGCATACGCGCAGCGGTAGATCGTGGCCTCGTCGAAGCGGCGGCCGACCAGTTGCAGCCCGATCGGCAGATCCTCCGCTACCCCGCACGGGAGCGACATTGCGGGATGCCCGGACACGTCGAACGGTGCGGTGTTCGCGAGCATCTCGAACGCGCGCGTCAGCGATTCCGACATGGTGCAACCGGGGTCCGGCAGCTTCGATGCGCGCATCGGCACCGTCGGCATTAACAAAAGATCATACGATTGAAGCGCCGAGTCGTAATCCGCCCGCAGCCGCCGCGCGAGGTTCTGGCTTTTCGCGTAGTAGCGACCACGATACCGGCTAGTGAAGTATTCGCCGAGCAGCATCGTCACCTTCACGGTGTCTGGCAGTTCGTCGGCGCGCTCACGCCAACCCGCATGGTGATCGATCATCCCGGTCACGTACAGACCGCCCCAGTTGAAGCCGTGGCTATTGCCCTTCATCATCTGCTGCGTCGCGCCCTCGGCTGCGATCGGCAGCCAGATCGCGGTACCGGCTGCATGCAGGGGTACCGACACCTCGTCGACGCTCGCGCCGAGCTTGCGTAGCCGATGCGCGGCGACAAGTACCGCCTCATCGACGACCGATTCCGAGTTCGCGAGCCCGAAGCCTTCGCGCAGGATCCCGATCCGCAACCCTGCTATGCCGTCGCGGATCGCGCCGAGAAAGTCGGCGCGCGGCGGCAGCGCGCGTTGGCGCGGATCGAGCCCGTCGTCGCCGGCGATCACGTCGAGCAGCAACGCGTTATCGTGCACACTGTTCGTCAACGGTCCGAGGTGATCGACGGTCGCCTCGATCGGCATCGCGCCGGTGTATGGCACGAGCCCGTGCGTCGGCTTCATCCCGTAGACACCGCAATACGCGGACGGAATCCGCACCGAGCCGCCCTGATCGCTGCCCAGCGCCATATCGACCTCGCCGCTCGCGACGAGTGCACCGCTGCCGGACGACGAGCCGCCCGTTGAATGTCCTGGCTTGCGCGGATTCTGCACCGGCCCGGACGCACTCGTATGCGAGCCACCGGAAAAGCAGTAGTACTCGCAGGTGGACTTGCCGGCAATCGTTGCGCCGGCATCGAGCATGCGTGTGACGACAGTCGCGTCGACGTCCGGCACGTAGCCCTCGAACGTGCTCGCGCCGTTACGCATCGGCACGCCGGCCACGCAGATGTTGTCCTTCACGGCGACCGTCTTGCCGCTTAGCTTGCCATCGGGCGCACCGCGAATCGTGCTCTTGCGCGCCCATGCGCCGTAGCGATTCTCGTCACCTTCCGGGCGATAGCCGGGCGTGCGCGGGTAAGTCACAAGCGGCAGATAGTCAGGCAGTGCGTCGATCGTATCGTATGCGTCGAAGTTCGCCTGCAGCGCTTCGTCGTAGTCGGCGAGTTGCCGTTGGTCGACATGAAAGCCGAAACCGGCTGCGATGCCGGCGAGTTGTTCACGGGTCGGGCGCTTGATCGCCATCGATTTTCTCCAGTTCGGTAAGGCGGCGCCGCACGTGCGGCGCGCGGTTCATTCAGCGGGCGGCGTCGCGCATCATCCCGGTTTGCGGGTGGCAGTTCACGTACTCGTACACCTGATGTTTCGCGTCGAATACGGACACCTCGTGGTACAGCCGCAGCTTCGACAACCCGGCGACAACGCGGAAGAACGTGACGAAGATCCGCAGATGCGTAGGGTGCGACTCGGCCCAGCGTTCGAGCCGCTCGAGCGAGCGCCAGTGACCGATGTTGTAGCTCTCGTCGAGCAGGTTGCCGTCCAGATCGATCGACTGCACGTAGCGGTTGCTGTAGCAGCCGGCGGCGGCGCCGTTGTCGCGCAGGAAGTCCATGCCCGCGCGCAACGTCGGTTCGATCTCGTCGAGATAGAGACGGCGCTCGTCGCTTTCGGCCGCGCGCCAGTCCTGCCCGGATCGGATCAGCGCGATGTTGTCATGCGCGTGCACCACGACGCGGCCGCCTTTCGACGGATCGCCATGCACGATCCTCAACTCGCCGTCCGCCTGCATCCAGTCGATCTGCGAGATCGGAAAGCGGTCGCGCATCGATCCCCAGTAGCCATGTTCCTCGACCTCGCCGCTGACGCCGTCCATGATCGCGCCGACGCCCGGAAAAGCGTCGGTGAACGCGTACAGCGTTTCGAACTGCTCGGCACGCGGCGCCACGATCTCGCGGAAATAGCCGACTCCGTCGGTGAGACGTTCTTCGGATTCCCACCATTCGGCGATCGCACGCGACGTGACCCAGCGTTGGTACGCAGCCGGGTCGCGCCAATAGCCAACGACGATCAGGTTGTCAAAGCCCTCATTGTCGGTATGCTGCGTCAGATCGTGATTCGCGGGCCCGTCCACCGCGCCGAAATCGGCGACTATCCGGCGCAACGCGGCCAGCGCGGCGGCACGCTTGCCGGCGCCGCGATACTGCACACCGAAGTAGCCCATTACGACCTGCTGCAGGTCCTCGGCCGCGCGGGCGACGTACATAGGGAACGGCGGCTGGTAATCGTCGTCGACGCGGCGCGACAATCTACGCGGACAGACCAGGTGTTTGTCGATGGCGGATTCCATGAGTGACCTCGCTATAAAATGAAGGACATGTTGAGAAACAAAAGGTAAGGATGGCGAACAGGTGTGACCCGAACTCGACGTCAAAAGATATGGGCGTAGCGCAGCCCGACAAGGAGGCTGTCCTTCGTCCCGTTACGCACGCTCAGGTCAGTGCCGAGCTGAATCTGCACCTGGTCAGCCTTGGTCACGAACTTCGCCGCGGTCAGCCGCAAGCGCGTCGTGCGCAGCGCGTCGTGGCTGTCGATCCCGTCAACGCTGGTCTCACCGCCCCAAAACTGCGTGACGCCAAGTCCGAGTGACGTGCCCGGATCTGGCATGTAGCGAACCATTGCCTGTGCGCTGTAGCCCATGCGCTGATGCAGCGTCGCACCGCTCGGGCCATACGACGTGTTGTTGCCATACCAGATCGCGTCGCCGACGAGATCGAGCGCCCAGTGCGGCGAGAAGTGCTTCACATATGCAGCCTGGAAGTCGAGCGACCAGCGGTTCGCGCCGAAGTTGAGACTGCGGTTCTGGTCGTAGCTGCCGGTAGGCGCGTACAGATAGACGGTTGCGGCCGCAACGTCCTTCGCGTCGTTCAGGCGAAGCTTGAGCGGCGCAGTCAGGATCACATCGCCGACACCCGTTGTGGTGCCGAGCGCGCTCGCGTTGCCAAAGCCGCTAATGTGACCGAACGGCAGCAGGATCTGCGGATCGATCGTCAGGCGGTCGGTCAGCTGGAACACGTGCAGCAGACGTGCGATACCGACGTTCGACTGCAGGTCGAAGTTCGAGGTCTTGCTGCCGTTCGAATAGACCGCGTTTGTCGTCGAATAGTTGTAGTACAGCACGCCGATCGTCGCGCCGACCGGGTACTGCTCGTAGTCGCCGGGATCGACCTCGACCGCCCCCGCATAGTGCGATGCAACCAGTATCAGCGAGGCGCCGATCCAGCTCGCGATCCGCTTCAGTTTCGTCCTGTTGCCGTTGTCCATCATTCCCCTCCCCTGGATGAGCAGACACCATCGCACCCGACGTGCGAGGAACGTGCGCCGTTGCCGGGCGCCGGTATCGTGGTGTACTGCGTGGTTTCTATCCAGCGGCGCGTGGGCTGCGCCGCCGATTCGCGACGACCCGGCGGGCCATCGCTCGAGAGAGAGAATAGGAAGGCAAAATCCGCGGTTCTGTCTTCTGACGGAACAAGAAGTTGGCTGGGGCGGGCTTCCGCGCCTGGCGTCACGCGCCAGCAACATAACGGATGCGATTCGCCGTCATTTGCTGCCGATGTAAAGCCGGCGCATAAGCGGGTCAGCCCCGTACACAGCAGGTTTCGCCGCCCACGTCACGATCTGCGGCCGATCACGCGCGCGGATCCGTCCCAGCACAGTTTCCGATCCGCGCGGACAAAGCACCGCGCTTTTTCTCTTCTTACCCTGTTCGTCATGACGTGACCGGAAATGCCGGCGTCTTCGCCCGGACACGGCGGCGGCATCGACGCCGCGGCGGTCGGTTATCCCCTATCCATCACAAGGAGCCCCACCATGAGCGCGAACCCATTCGCCGAAACAACCTCGACGCCCGGCGAACGTGCCCGGGCACTATTCCGGGTCATGAAGGAAAAGAACCTGATCCCGGACGGCTATATCGAGGGCCTGACGGAACTGATGTCGACGACCTGGGATCCGGCCAACGGCGCGCGCATCGTCGCGCGTGCATGGGTTGATCCGACGTTTCGCGAACTACTGCTGAAGGACGGCACGGCCGCGTGCGCGCAGTTCGGCTACACGGGCCCGCAGGGCGAATACATCGTCGCGCTCGAAGATACGCCGACGCTGAAGAACGTGATCGTCTGCAGTCTGTGCTCATGCACGAACTGGCCGGTCCTGGGTCTGCCGCCCGAGTGGTACAAGGGCTTCGAATACCGCGCCCGGCTCGTTCGCGAAGGGCGCACCGTGCTGCACGAACTCGGCACCGATCTACCGGGCGACGTCGTGGTCAAGGTCTGGGACACCACGGCCGAAAGCCGCTATCTGGTGCTGCCGGTGCGCCCGCAAGGCAGCGAGCACATGAGCGAGGCCGAGTTGCAGACGCTTGTCACCAAGGACGTGCTGATCGGCATCGCACTGCCGCGCGTGAGCTGATTCGCGCCGGGCTCTCCCATCGACATTCATTTCGGAGTAAACACATGGACGGCTTTCACGACCTCGGCGGCTTCCAGGGCTTCGGCCGGATTCCGCATTCGATCAACAGCCTCAGCTACAAGCCGGTTTTCAAGGAAGACTGGGAACATCTCGCGTACAGCCTGATGTTCGTCGGTGTCGATCAGCTGAAAAAATTCAGCGTCGACGAAGTACGGCACGCGGTCGAGCGGATCGATGTGCGCCAGCACGTCGGCACGCGCTACTACGAACGCTACGTGATCGCGACGGCGACGCTGCTCGTCGAAACCGGCGTGCTGACGCAAGACGAACTTGACCGCGCGCTCGGCTCGCGGTTCAGACTCGCGAATCCACCGCATTCGCCGGGTCGCGCCGCCCGCGCCGGCTCGACACAGTTTGAAGTCGGCGACCGCGTGATCGTCCGCGACGAATACGTGAGCGGACACGTCCGCGCGCCGGGCTACGTGCGCGGAAAAGAAGGTGTCGTGCTGCACCGGACAAGCGAATCGTGGCCGTTCCCGGACACGATCGGCCATGGCGATACTCAAGCCGTGCACCAGCCAACCTATCACGTCGAGTTTCGCGTGAAGGATCTGTGGGGCGATGCGGCGGACGACGGCTACGTGGTTGTCGATCTGTTCGAAGGCTATCTGGAGCGCGCGCCGGCACACGCCGAGGCCGCCGCCGTGCGGGATGGGAAACATGCCGATGGTGTGCCCGCATGAACACGCCTGCGTCATTACGCGCGCCGGACGACCCGGCGGCACGGATCCCGGTCACCGTGCTGTCCGGGTTTCTCGGTGCGGGAAAAACGACGCTGCTGAACTACATCCTGCACAATCGCGCGGGGCTGAAGGTCGCGGTGATCGTCAACGACATGAGCGAAGTGAACATCGACGCAGACGACGTGCGGCGTCACGTCGAACTGCATCGCGGCAATGACGAACTCGTCGAGATGAGCAACGGCTGCATCTGCTGCACGCTGCGCGCCGATCTGCTCGAGCAGATCAGCGTGCTCGCGCGGCGGCGACGCTTCGATTACCTGCTGATCGAATCGAGCGGCGTCTCGGAGCCGATGCCGGTCGCGGAGACGTTCGCGTTTCTCGACCAGCGCGGCTTCTGCCTCAGCGAACTCGCGCGACTCGATACGCTCGTCACCGTCGTCAACGGCGAGACGTTCGAGGCGATGCTGGCATCGACGGAGCCGGTCGCAGCCGGCAACGAAAACGGCGCTAGGCCGCGCAAGCTCTCGGATCTGCTGATCGAGCAGGTCGAATACGCGAATGTCATCCTGGTCAGTCGGCTCGACCGGATCGGTGCAGCGGGTTTCGACCGGCTGCGTGCGGCGCTCGCGTTGCTGAATCCGTCCGCGCGGATACTGCCGATGGCGAACGGCAACGTCGATCCGTCGGAGGTACTGAATACCCGCCGGTTCAATCTGCCCGCGCTCGTCGAATCGCCGGGCTGGATGCAGCGGATGCAAGCCGACGAGCGGCCCTCGGAATCAGAGTCGTATGGGATCGCGTCATGGGTCTATCGCGAGCGCGCGCCGTTTCATCCGGCGCGTCTCCTCGCCTGGTTACATCGAACGTGGAGCAACGGCCGCCTGCTTCGCTGCAAGGGCTATTTCTGGATCGGGCATTGCCATGTCGATATCGGCATGCTTGTGCAGACCGGCGGCCGCTTTCAGTGGGGCTACGTCGGCCGTTGGTGGCGCTTCGTTCCGCAACCGGACTGGCCGCGCGATGACTATCGCCGTCAGGGCATACTCGACAAGTGGGAGGAGCCGGTCGGCGATTGCCGGCAGGAAATCGTGTTTATCGGACAGGCAATCGACCACGACCGGCTGCGGCGGGAACTCGATGCATGTCTGCTAAGCGTTTCCGAAATCGACGCGGGCCCGTATGAATGGGCGCGTCTGCCGGGTGCCGAGGCGTTCGACGCGCAAGCGCTCGCGGGACAGCTATGACGTTTGGCAACACCGGCCCTTCACGCGGCGCCGCCCTTTCGCGATCCGTACCGATACGAGGACATGTTTCGCGCAGTACTTGAACACGCCGAGAAGCAAAAGCGGCTGCGGGCAAAGGGAAGCTGAGTGGGAAGCTGAGTGAGCAGCGGATCTGGCGCGTCTTCACCGTGAATTGGCGACAGTCACGCTAAAAAGCGACATGCCAATCGCCAATCCGTTGCTATTCTCTGCCGGCGATCACGCCAGCTCGACAGCCAGCGCGGTGGCCTCACCTCCGCCGATGCAGAGTGACGCGACGCCCCGCTTCGCGCCATGTTTTTTGAGCGCTGCGAGCAGCGTCACGATGATCCGTGCGCCCGATGCGCCAATCGGGTGACCTAAGGCACACGCGCCGCCATGAACATTGACCTTCTCGTGCGGCAAGCCGAGATCACGCATGGCGATCATCGTCACCACGGCGAATGCTTCGTTGATCTCCCACAGGTCGACCTGATCCGGCCTCCAATCAAGCTTTTCCAGCAATCCCTTGATTGCTCCAACCGGCGCGGTGGTAAAGAGGGACGGCAGCTGAGCAAAGGTGTTATGCGCCCGAATCGTGGCGATGGGACTCAAGCCGCGTTTCTCGGCTTCCGAGCGACGCATCATCACCAACGCAGCGGCGCCGTCCGATATCGAAGACGAATTGGCCGCCGTCACCGTACCGCCGTCCCGGAAGGCCGGCTTCAAGTTCGGTATCTTGTCCGGCTGGGCCTTGCCGGGTTGTTCGTCGACGGCAACCACGGTATCGCCCTTGCGCCCTTTCAGCACGACAGGTGCGATCTCATGGACGAAGCTGCCGTCGGTACTGGCCTTCAATGCCCGCGCCAGCGAGGTCGTGGCAAACGCGTCTTGCTCCTCACGGGTGAACTGATAGGTCTGCGCGCTATCCTCGGCAAATGTACCCATCAGACGGCCCCGATCATAGGCATCCTCGAATCCGTCCAGGAACATATGATCGATGAGCTTGCCATGACCCATGCGATATCCGCTACGCGCTTTGTCCAACAAGTACGGGGCATTGGACATGCTTTCCATGCCGCCCGCCACCATCACACGGTTAGTCCCGGCCAGCAGCAGATCGTGTGCGAACATCGCCGCCTTCATGCCCGAGCCGCACATCTTGTTGACAGTTGTGCATCCCGCCGAATCGGGAATGCCAGCGCCGCGCGAAGCCTGGCGCGCCGGCGCCTGGCCGAGGCCGGCCGGCAGCACGCAACCCATAATCACTTCCTCGACCTGATCAGCCGCGAGGCCGGCACGCTCGATTGCGGCGCGAATGGCGACAGCGCCGAGTTCCGGCGAACTGAGCGATGCGAAATCTCCTTGCAGCGCGGCCATCGGCGTGCGCGCAGCTCCAACTATCACGACAGGATCTTGTGTAGACATTGCTTCTCCGTAAGTGCTTGAGTTCGAGTGCCGGTAGCAACTTCATCAACGCGGCGCCAGCCGCAGAGCGCCGTCCAGACGGATGACTTCGCCGTTCAGCATGGTGTTTTCGCAAATGTGCATGACGAGCGCGGCGTACTCGGATGGGCGGCCCAGCCGCGCAGGGAACGGCACGCTTTGCCCGAGGGAATCCTGAACCGCTTGCGGCATGGCCGTCAGCATGGGCGTCTCGAAGATACCCGGCGCGACGGTGACGACCCGCACCCCGTGCCTGGCGAGTTCGCGCGCAACCGGCAAGGTCAGGCCAACCACGCCGGCTTTGGAGGCGGCGTAGGCTGCCTGGCCGATCTGTCCGTCGAATGCAGCGATAGAAGCCGTATTGACGAGGACGCCCCGTTCGCCGTCGGGCCCAGGCGCTTCTTTCACGATGGCCGCGGCGGCGAGGCGGATCATATTGAAGGTCCCAACCAGGTTGATTCCAATCGCCTTGACGAAGCTGTCGAGGCGGTGCGGTCCCTCCCTGCCAAGCACTTTTTCGCCGGGTGCCACGCCCGCGCAATTGATCAAGCCGTGAAGATGTCCGAAACTTTCAAGCGCTGCGTCGACTGCGGCCTGGCCGTCGGCCTCGCTGGTGACATCGGTGGTGATGAAGCGAGCCTGGGCGCCCAATTCCGACGCGACGCGCTCTCCGGCCGCCTTGTTGATATCCGCGCAGACAACATAAGCGCCGCTGGTCACGAGCTGGCAAGCCACGGCAGCGCCCAGACCGGACCCTGCGCCAGTCACCAGAAAAACATGGTCCTTAACCTGCATATTCCACTTCCGTATTCTCAAAGCATTGATCGAACCCGCACGGCGTAACAACTCACTCCGCGGTCTTTACGGCGGCTTGAGCCCTCTCGTTATTGCGGAGAATGAAGCGCTGGATCTTGCCGCTGGGTGTCTTGGGCAATTGCTCCACAAACGAAATCTCGCGCGGATAAGCATGCGCCGACAGCCGTCGTTTGACGTGCTGGCACAATTCGTCCGCGAGGGAGTCGGACGGCTCGATGTCGGCTCTCAGCACCACGAAGGCCTTGACGATCTCCGTGCGTTCCGGGTCCGGCTTGCCGATCACCGCTGTCTCCACCACCGCCGGGTGCTCTATCAACGCGCTCTCGACATCGAACGGACCGATTCGGTAGCCAGACGACGTGATGACGTCGTCGTTGCGTCCAACGAAGCTGATATGTCCATCAGCTTCCAGTTCGACTGTATCGCCCGTCCGGTAGTACCCGCCTTCAATCGCGGGGGTCGGCTGATTCAGGTAGCCGGTAAACCACATAAGCGGCGAGCGCGCGATATCCAACGCAAGAGTGCCCGGCACGTTGGGCGGAAGCTCGCGGCCTTCGTCGTCGAGCACCACAACGTGATGACCGAGCAAAGGCAAGCCGGTCGACCCCGGATGGACGGCATGGTGCAGACCGTGATGGTTGCTCACCACCATGCCCAGTTCAGTCTGGCCGTAATGATCGTATATCGGCGCTGCGAGATGCTCGTCGAACCAGCGGATCACTTCCGGGTTCAGCGGCTCGCCCGCGCTGCTCACTGCGCGCAGGGTTCCTTTCACGGCGGCTGCGGCCGCCTCGCCTGCCGCGATGAGCAGACGGTAGGCAGTCGGTGCACCGGCAAGATTCGTTATTTCGTGATTCTTGATGATCCGATAGGTGCTTTCAGCGGAAAAAGGACCGTCGTAAAGCGTGGTGGCATGCCCCAGCAGCAATGGTCCGGTCACCGCGTAGTAAAGGCCGTAGGCCCAACCCGGATCGGCAATGTTCCAGAATTTGTCGCCCGGCCGCAGGTCGACTGCATCGCGCATGTAGACATAGAACGCGAGCAACGCCCGCAGTGGCACCGGCACGCACTTGGGCAAGCCGGTGGTGCCCGAGGTCGACATCATCATGAACAGGTCTGTGCCGCGCCGCATGACCGGTTCGAAATCTTTGCCCTGGCGCGCCAGTTCCGCATGGAAATCGGCGTCGCCCGACCGCACAGTCTCGTTGCCGTCCAGACGAGTCACGACGGCGGCCGCAGGCGCGTCGGCGACTTCATCCAGTTTTAGCCGGTTGTGTGGATCGGTAACGACCAGCCTGGCCCCACTCATCCGCAATCGATGTTCAATGGCCTTGGGCCCGAATGCGGTGAAGAGCGGTTGATAGACAGCACCGGCCCGCCACGTTCCCAGGATCGTGATCACCAACTCAGGGGTGCGAGGCAGCAACCCCGCGACCACGTCACCGGCGCCTATGCCGCGAGAGGTCAGGAAGCCGGCGAACCGGGCTGAGTGTTCCCGCAGTTGCTCAAACGTATAGGTCGCGCGGCGGCCATCTTCGCTTTCCCATTCCAACGCAATGCGCCCAGGTGCGACGTGCCGGTCGCAGCATTCAATGCAGGCGTTTATTCCGTCCTCCAGACTCCCTTCCAGTGCAGCCGCCATATCTTCGACCCGAAAGCCTTCTCGTGCGTCAGCGTAGGCGGTCAGGCTTTCGCTCCGTCCGTCTTTGCAATCACTCATACCGTCTCCTTCATACCCTCTTTCGAATTTTTGGGCGTCACGCCTAGCCTTCAAATCCACTATACAGCGGCAAGATATGGCAATCTATGACCAAAGAGGCCGAGTTTTTCGGCCGATATTGCCATGTGACCCAAACACGAAATAAGGACGGCATGAAACTGCGCACCATCTCAGCGTCGTTTGTCCACGAGGCACTGGAATGCGCACGTAGCTACGGGACGCCCACCGAACCGTTGCTAGCCGCGGCGGGCCTGCCACCTTCGGTGCAGGAGCCCGTGTCAGCCGAACACTACGGTGCCCTCTGGCTAGCCATTGCGCGGGCGATGGACGACGAGTTTTTCGGATTGGGCGAGCGCCCAATGCGGGTCGGCAGCTTCACGCTGCTGTGTCATTGCGTGCTGCACGCCGGCACGCTGCAGCAGGCGCTGCAGCGTGCGTTGCGCTTTCTTCGCGTGGTACTGGACGATCCGTTCGGCAAGCTGGTGACGGCAGATGGTCTTGCGCAAATTGTTCTGACCGATTGCGGTGCGGCACGTTCGGCTTTCGCCTATCGAACCTACTGGATCATTCTGCACGGCATAGCGTGCTGGCTGGTTGGGCGCCGGATCCCGTTACGTCTGGTCGATTTCCGTTGTGCCGAACCGGGTCGTAGCGCTGACTATCGTGTATTTTTCGGCGCACCTGTCCGGTTCGATCAACCGCTGAGTCGCCTCACCTTCGACACGGCTTTTCTTAAACTGCCGACTATCCGGAACGAGCGCGCGTTGAAGCAGTTTCTGCGCGGCGCGCCGGCCAACATCCTCGTGCGTTATCGTTATGACGCGGGTCTTGTCGCCGACGTTCGCGGGCGTCTGCAGCAGCTATCGCCCGCCGCATGGCCAAACTTCGAGGAAATGGCGCGGCAAGTGCGCTTACCGGAATCCACGTTGCGTCACCGCTTGCAGCAGCAGGGGCAAACGTACACCTCGATCAAAGATGAGATCCGCCGGAGTCTCGCGATCGACTGGCTGGTGCATAGCACGCGAAGCGTCAGCGAAGTAGCCAGCGAACTCGGCTTTACCGAGCCAAGCGCGTTCCATCGCGCCTTTAAAAAATGGACGTCCAGAAGTCCGGGTGCGTACAGGCGTGATGCCGGTCGTGCGTCATGACCTCGACTGACAAGGGTCCGTAGGCGCTAGGCCGTCACAGCATCGGCTTGGCCGCGAGCGGGCCGATGTTGCCGAGGCTAAGCACGGCCGTGCCGTTCGTCACGACGCCTACGAGGTTGGCGCGCGAGGTGTACTGCTACGCGAGATGTCCATCACGCAGGGCGTGGATGCCGGCGGCGAGAATCTAAACGTGCAGTAGAAATTCGTCTGCCGAAAAGACGGATGCGGGATCTCGGCATGCCATGCGCCGGACCATGAGATACATCTTCACGGCCGGCGAGTGCGAATCAAGCGAACATCGCTGCTGCTTCATTCAATGGGTTCATATGGCAAACCAACGTAGTTTTCCGCGATCGTCTTGAGCCCTGCGTCGGAAGTCGTGTAGTAGTCGTAGTCGGTACGCTGCATGCGCTTGTCGAAGGCGTCGCGCTCTGAAAACTCGTGCAGGAGGTTGGTCATGAACCACGAGAAACGCTCCGCCTTCCACACGCGGCGCAGCGCGATCGGCGAATACTTTTCCAGTAGATCGGTACGGCCGTCGCGGTAGACACGACTCAAAATCCGATACAACGTGCTCACGTCGCTTGCGGCGAGATTCAAGCCCTTCGCGCCGGTCGGCGGCACGATATGCGCCGCGTCGCCAACGAGAAACAGCTTGCCGTACTGCATCGGCTCAACCACATAGCTGCGCAGCGGCGCGATACTCTTCTCAAGCGACGGGCCGGTGACAACCTTCTCCGCCACGTCCTGCGGCAGGCGCGTTTTCAACTCTTCCCAGAAACGTTCGTCGGACCAGTCTTCGACTTTCTCGGTCAACGGCACTTGCAGGTAGTAACGGCTGCGAGTCGTCGAACGCTGGCTGCACAGCACAAAACCGCGCTCGTGATGCGCGTAAATCAGTTCGTGATTGACAGGCGGGGTATCGGACAGCATGCCGAGCCAGCCAAACGGATAGACGCGCTCGTAATGCGTGAGCACTTCCGCAGGGATCGTCTTGCGCGAAACGCCATGAAAGCCATCGCAGCCCGCGACGTAATCGCAATCCAGACGGTATGTCTCACCGTCCTTTTCGAATGTGACGTAAGGCGCTTCGCCTTTCACGTCGTGCAACTGAACATTAGCCGCTTCGTAGATCGTGGTCGCGCCGCTTGCCTCGCGCGCCGCCATCAAATCGCGCGTCACTTCGGTCTGGCCATACACCAGCACCGACGAGCCGCCAGTGAGCTGCTTCAGGTCGATCCGGTCACGTCGCCCACCGAACACCAGTTCGATGCCGTCGTGAACCAACCCTTCCGCGTCCATACGCTCGCTCACGCCCGCTTCGCGCATCAGGTCGACCATGCCCTGCTCGAGCACACCCGCACGGATTCGGCCGAGCACGTAATCGCCGCTTTGACGCTCAAGAATGACGTTGTCGATGCCCGCCTTGTGCAACAACTGTCCCAAAAGCAGGCCGGACGGCCCGGCGCCGATAATCGCTACTTTGGTCTGCATAACCTATGTCTCCTGTTTCCTCTATACCGTGACTTCTAATTTACTCTTTGAGCCCCAATAACTGGCGCTACGGTTGAATTGCATTTTTCTAGAAATACGCAGCGCTGATAAGGCAATTTTTTCGATTAAAATTGGACTTTTAGAAAGTCCTATGCGGGCCGATACCTCGGTGATGAATTCATGAAGCATCCGGCGCAGCACGACATCCCCGTCTTCAATTTATACGGCGAAGGGCCTGACTGGAGCACGCTCGATTTGCTGCACTGCGAGTCGATACCCGAGCGAAGCAGTTTGCACGACTGGGAAATCCGGCAGCACCGGCACGCGGACCTCGCGCAAATCCTGTACGTTCAGAAAGGTGTGGCACAGCTCGACATTGAGGGCGAGAGGACAACGATAGACACGCCATCGGTCCAGGTCGTCCCGCCGATGTGCGTGCATGGCTTCCATTTCTCTCCGGAAGTCGACGGATACGTGGTTACTATCGCCGCGCCGCTGATGAACTGGCTTCAGCAGCAGATCGATGCGCCGCGCCGCGTGCTTGAGCGCCCCGGCTGTTATTCGGTCGGCAACGACCTGCCTTACATGAACACGCTATGCGACCGGTTGAATCAGGAATACAGCCTTCCCGCGCCCTCAAGGGACCTGATGCTCCGGTCTCTCGTGAGCGCGCTCGTCGTATGGGTCAGTCGTCAGGATCAACAAGGCGAGGAAAGGGGCGAACCTCAGGATCGTGGCCAAGCCTATGTGAGGGCATTCTCCGGCCTGATCGAAAAACATTACCGCGAACATTTTCCAATCAGCCGCTACGCCGAACGCCTGGGCGTGACGCCGGTGCATCTGAATATGGTATGTCAGCGAATAGCCGGCAAAAGCGCGCTCGCCCTCGTCCATCAACGATTGCTGCTAGAGGCCAAGCGCAGTCTCACCTACACAGCACTCAATATCAATCAGGTATCCGATTTTTTGGGCTTTACGGAGCCCGCGTATTTCACCCGGTTCTTCAAGCGATTCACTGGCGTGACGCCAAACGCTTTTCGCAAGCGAAAATGATTTCACTGTTGCCAGCATCCGGCTACTGCACGGCAGGAAATGAACCAACGTCGTCCAAGCGCCTCCGAAAGCGTCCTGACCCTTGTCTGCACCCGACGTAATTTCTACGTTCGCCCCCTGTGGCATGATCCTTGGCCGTCCACCTTCTATGTCCGCTTCGTACATCTGGTCGAACAGTCGATCCCTCTTCGCGAGCGCTTCATTCGCCATCACGCGGATCGAACGTAGTGGATGCGACTTCGGGACTAAGTCGTCCAGCTTGCGCAGTAAAAACAGACTCTCGGTCAACGTATCGCCGCCGCGCATATTCTCGATCGGGCAAGTGATAGGCCATCTACCAAGCCTCGATAGCTCTGCGCGACGACGTGTTTCAGCGATACTTCAGCAACCTCCGGCAAGCAAAGACGCTGATGAAGCCGCGCATCTTTATGGGGCCGCGCCGAAGCCGGGGCTCTATGCCGGGATATGGCACGCGTGATCGTTGACCGCGAGCGCCGGATAGCTGTCCCCGCCGTTGCGATAGCGCAGGTCCGACAGATCGAGCCGTCGCTGGTTCGCGAATGCATTGCGCTCTAGCGCTGCGATCTGCTGGTCGTACAGCAGGCAATCTGCGAGCAAGCAATGGGGAAGAATGAATAGAAATTCAGCGAATCTCATGCAGGTCCGTCAGCTCGCTCATTCGCGCTCCCGCCTCCTGCATCTCAAGCGCGTTGACTGTCGGCCAACCGCGTACCGACAACGCAATTCCGGCCCATGGCTTTTGCGGCGTATAGCGCGGCATCCGCTTTTCCCAACATGTTCGCCAATGTGTCGCCTTCCTGGTACTCATCGACGCCGGCACTGAAGGTGTAGGTGACTTCGCCTGACGCAACAGCCAGACGTGATGCTGCAATACGGACGCGAAGCTGGTCCATCAGGCGAAAGGTGTCGACCTGCCCGGTGGACTGAGACAGGATTGCGAATTCCTCTCCGCCGAGGCGGCCGAAGACGTCCCCGCGGCGCAAGCCGCTTGACACGGTGGAAGCGAAATGCGCAAGTACCTGGTCGCCGCCGGCATGCCCGTGTTCGTCATTGATTGCCTTGAACTTGTCGAGGTCCAGAATTGCAATAGACAGCCGCAAGTTCGAGTTCCTGGCTTGAGCCAGCAATGACTCTGCCCGGGCAAGGAAAGCACGGCGCACAAGCGCACCCGTGAGCCCGTCGACATTTGCCAGGCGTTCCATACCCTCAGCCATCCGGTCGTGAGCAAGCATGACCACGCCAATCGAAAGACACGGCAGCGCTAATATGGCAAGACCGATGAATGCAATGTTTATCGGCGTCGGCGCCAGAAAGGCGGTCTGATGCTCCCATCCCACTACACAGGCGATACTGCGTGATGCGTGGACAGCCGCGCCGAGGAATGCCGCACCCGCCAAAAACTGATAGCAATATTTCGGTCTGCCCGGCGGCCGCAACCTGAACACAATCCAGCCAATGGCGAGACGGGCATACGCAAGAAACGCCGATAGCAAAGCAATTCTGGCATTGACGTTTGGCGACAGGTATCCCCAATAGATAATACCGAGCAGCACCACACCGTACGCGACGTACTCCAACGAGTGGGCAGGCCGAAGACCAAAGAACTGCCGACAGCCTTGCAACATCAAGAGCGCCGCGGCCCCGAGCAATGCACTTGCGACAACTATGGCCAGCTGTGCAGGCGCGGGTGCCTGCAGTGCGAGAAGGACGAGCGCTACGACTACGACGGCGTTTGCGCCAATCCAGCGACGCAACCCTTGTATTCCCACGTGCAGCAGCGAACCAAACACCGCCATGCTCACCAAGCAGGACATGATTGCAACAACCAGGAGGCTGACGAGGCTGAACATACCTATTGGCGCGAAGTCGAAACTCACAGCGATATGGATTAGAGGGCATCAGAGCGCGCGGCCATGTAAAAGCGCTCCACGGGGCTTTTCGCCTTGAGTCGCAGAGCAAGGGCCCCCTCATGCGTTTACGGCAGGCGGCTGGCGTTCTTGAATCCTCCGCGGATTTCCATATCGGCGAACAGACTCCCCACGGGGTGAAACTTCATGGATACGGGCATCTTCCGCAGCACACTAGCCGTCAACGCTCTTTAGCGTATCGCCGCTTCAAAATCGACGAAATGTCACATGGGAAAGAGCGGCGCAGTTGCCGTCACAAAGCTCGGAACGACGTATGTCGCAGCGATAGTATCGAATGCCGCTCAACTTCGGGAAAGTTTTCCTGAGACACCGGCGAAGCAGCGACGACATCCGAAAAATCACCGCCAGCGGCCAGCCATGCCAGCCGTGCGGGCCCAAGTGCAGCTATGCACTGCGTGTCGGGCGGCCGGCGTATCGGCTCTCCCTCGGGGATAACGGCTCGCGAAATTCGCCATGACCCTCAGTTCGCAATTCGCACGGGGTTAGAACCACCCCAAGCTTGTCAGGACGGTGCCTCCTGGCGGTTTCGCCGGTAGCGTTCAATCGTCTCCAACAGAGTTTCGAATAGCATCGCATCGGAGTTGGAAATCGAACCCGTGCGCGTGTGCAGCACCAGACCGGAGCGCTCTACCTCCGCGAGTACGAGGAGTATGAACGGCATGTCACTCATAGCCAGGTCGCTGTAGGACCCAAGATTCAGCACGTCGGCAATTGATACGAGGTTGACGAAGCGCTCGACGGAAAGCGTCTTGACCTGGTCAGCCATGACGGCGAAGTAAGTCCGCCAGTTCGCAATGAAAGTATCGCGATTCCTGCCCTCAACTTCGATATTCCGTATCCCTCGTGCGAAGAGTACAGGGGGCTGAATATTGCTCGTCGTGAGTGGGCACGGTGATAACGAGAAATGCTGTCGATGGAAAAACTGAAGTCCCTGCTCCCCCACATCTTCCACAATCATCATCTCGCGACGACAGAATGGGCATCGCGCCATTTGCCCGTCAGCATCATGTAATTTGAGTTCGTCCAGGTACGGGGCAGCATCAATATATCGTTTCTCCTGATGATGCACTGCAAGTGACAAGTGAATCTTTGGAATTTTCAAAGCTGGGGGCTGCGGCAGCATCGACGCAGCCCTTATGTTCCACAGCGTTGTCATGTCACCTACTGCGCACCGACCCGGTATCCGTCGTTCAGCGTCTTCAGAAAAGCGATGATGTCGTGAATATCGCTGTCAGTCATCGCCGGCTTGTCGCCAGGTTTCCGGTCGAAGGGGGCGTCCTTATCGTCGATGTTCGCATGAAACCGCATCGGCAAGTCATCGTACTGACGAGTCTTCCCATCCGCGCCGCGCGGATAAAACTTCTGCGGAGCGGTATTGCGTTCGTTGTAGAACGCCATGACGTCCTCAAGCGAGGTATACACACCATTGTGGAAAAATACCTTGCGCGTCGACACGTTCCGTAGCGTCGGCGTGAGGAACATCCCGCAATACTGCGTCTGGTCTTTCAGGTCCGTTCGGAAAGGACCGCAGATGCCCATGTCGAAGAAACTCTGGTCTTTGTTGGCCGCAAGATGGACGTTGCGGGGCACACCGAGCGCTTCATACTGGTAGTCGGTAAACATTGGCGGCAGGCCGTCAGCGCCCGGTTTCGAGAGGTGGCAACCCGCACAGTTCGCCTTGTCCGGGTCGTTGAACAGACGCAGTCCATGCAGTTCCGCCTGACTCAGCCTAGCCTTCCCTTCCAGCCAATAGTCGTACTTGCTGGTGTACGGATGAAACGACTGCTCTTCAACCTGATAACGCGCTACTGCAAACATCGCCTCGGACATCGCAAGCGTCGTGTTCTCAAACACATGCGCGCCGAAAAGCTGGGTGAAGTCGTCCTTGTACGGCGTCCGCTCGAGCTTCGCCATGACATCGGCGATGTTCGCGTTCGCCATCTCGACCGGATTAAGCAGTGGGCCTGATGCCTGCGCCTGGAGCGTATCCGCGCGGCCGTCCCAGAACATCCCGCCCTGCGGAACCATCGCTGGCGCCGCCGGAGCAACACCCGCGTTCTTTTGCGCCCGCGCGACGCCTGCAGCCTGACTCGCAATCTTCGCCAGGTCGGGAGCGTTGTCCGCGTCTCCGGCGTCGGGGCCGATGCTGAAATTCGGCTGCCGGTAGAGGTACATGAGCGACTGTGGCGGCCGGTAGCCTTCCTGCGACAATGAGGCACCACCTAACTGGACAGCCAGGTTATTGGCGGGCCCGTATGCATGCTCCGGGCTATGGCAGGAGGCGCATGACTGGCGGCCCGACGCGGAAAGTGTCGGGTCGAAGAATATCTTCTTCCCAAGTTGCGCCGCTGCACTCAATTGAGGTGGCGCAACAGGACGCTGAAGCTCAATGGGATTCGGGTTCGCGCCAGTGAGGTTTTCCACAACCAAGCCGACTGCTGCAGGCACGCGTGACGGATACAGCAGCGCCCAGCCGCAAAAACCGACTGCGGCGACAGCCGCCGCTGCGACAACCCGTTTAAGCGTGCGTCGAATGCGGAACTGCGGCTGTCTCTGAGGACTTGTTTCCGTAGAAGGAGCTGAGGAGGCGGGCATATGAGCAACGACGAGGAAATCTGAAAATGAAAAATGTTGCCAACCCAAAGGGCTGGCAACACCGAAGTACTCTTCCGTTTCGCATCGGTGCCAGGCACCGATGCGAAGGGCGGAGTTCAGATGGCAGGTACGGAGGAGACGACCGAGCCCAGGTTCGGGTCGACGAACACCGTCGGGTTGTTACCCGCGCCGCTGAAGTTGAACAGACCCATGATGCTGCCGGCCGTCGCATCGAACGAACCGCCGCCGATGCGTTGGCTGCCCAGCCAGTTGTCTTCGATGAAGCGAACCACGGATGCCTGGCTAATCGGCGTGTGGTCAACGTAGTTCACCTTTGCCCACGGCGAAATCACGAGGAACGGAATACGCGTGCCCGGGCCGCAGCGTCCATTGACCGCCGCACCATTCACGCCGTTCGGAGCCGTTCCCGTACCGCACTTGCCGGCGCCGTTCAACTGGTCCGCCTGAGCGTCGAACGACGGGCTCGTGGGATTCGCATAGGCATGGTCGTACCAGCCATCCGAATCGTCCCACGCTACGATAACCGCCGTGCTCTTCCAGTCAGGCTGCTGCTGCAGGAAGTTGACTACCTTTGCCGTGAAGGCCTGTTCGTCGAGCGGGTCCGAGTAGCCAGCATGGCCATCCTGGAATGCCGGGGCCTTGATGAAGCTGACCGACGGATAGTTCCCGGCCTTCACCGCGGCGAAGAAATCGTCAGAGTCGTACTGGTGGTTTGCCGGGTCAACTGTCTTGCCGTCGGACTGGAGCGTATAGCCGATGGCTGCTGTCGCGCTAGGACGCAAATGCTGCGGGTTTGACGTCGACGCGTAGTACTGGAACCAGTTGTGGTGCGGGATGTAATCGGCAGTCGCCTGACCGACCGCCGGGGTCACTGTACTGCGTTTGCAGCCGGTCGTACCGTTGCTGTTGGTCGTCGACAGGTTGAAGCCGCCCATGAAGCCGCCCCACGTGATGCTCCTGGCGTTAAGCAGGTCGCCGATGTTCTTGCCAGACATCAGAATCTGGTCGGTCGTGCTGGAGCACAGGTCGTTTGCCGGGTCGACGTCATTGATGAGGGTAATGCCCCCTTGACCGTCGTTGACGTAGTAAGAATGCGAAGCCGTCGTGAGATTGAATGGCTGCTGGCTTGTCTTGACCAGTTGCACGCCGTTGGTCTGGCCGGCGATAACTTCCAGTGCACCCGGCGTCGACGGTCCGAACGTATCCGTGTAAGCGTTGTCGCTCATCGCAAAGTGCTGAGCATAGTTCCACATGGCAGTAACGGTGTTGCCATCGTAGTAACCCATTACCTGTCCAGTTGTACCGAAGGCGCCTGCGCCACCACTCGAACCCTTACCCGTGAACTTCGGGAACAGGTCCGCCGCGCCATTGTTATACGCTTGCTGTTCCGCCGTATAAGCGTGGTTCTGGTCGGCCGTTGCCGCCTGCGTCCGGTCCAGCCGGAACGGATTCGCAGCGCCCGTGCCGTTCAGTGTATTGATGAAGTTGGGGTTATTGGTCAGCAGTGTGCCGCTCAGACCATTCACCGACGGCGTGCCTGCGGCAGCCGTGAACGCGGGTTCACCCGACGGATTAGTCGCATTCGGGTAGGTTGCGAAGTAGTGGTCGAAAGAGACGTTTTCGTTGTAAATCACAACGACGTGCTTGATGGGTGTTGCCGTCGTCAACTGATTTTGTGCGCTCACGGGCGTCAGCCCATTCGAGCCGCTGCCACCGCATGCGTACAGTGAGACCGCCATTGCGATGCCTGATACACCAAACAGGAAAGCTCGGGTAAACATTCGAGTTAACTCCGGATATCGTTTTGCTATTTATTTTTCGTCCGCTGTTTCATCGCGAAATAAGCGGGCGCGCGGGGAACGTCAAAAACCACGCTTATTGAAACATCCAGTCGTTACCGGGAAATGGCGTTTTATTTACCCAACCCTTACGCCTTGGCAGCAGCGAAAGAGTATTGAATGGTTCCTTGCGCACGGCGGAGAACGACGCTCGGGTGGTCAGGTTCATCGCGGAATTGCGCTCAGCTTTCGCAGACAAGACCGTTGACGACGAAGCAGGCGCAGTAAAGCTGGCAACCCGGGTTTTATGCCAAAGAAAACGGCCGCGCTGATGGCGCGGCAAGCCCAGTGACCGAAAATGCCTGGCGCGTCACCGATGACATACCGGACAGGCGATATTGCGGCGGCTGCGATGGTGGATGCGTCGGACAGGGTGTTGGTTGCAAAGAGTGGCTGCAACGAAAGGCATCAGGGAGAACTTGTGAAGAGAATTGGATTGGCAGTTAACGATGATGCTCGCGCTGCCGCGTTTGCGGCCGGAGTCTATGCCGAGGTTTGGAATCCGCCAGAGGCACGTGCGACAGCCCCACACAGGGTCAGTGCTGCACACCAGGTCGCAGTTCATCGTCATGCCGTTTCCCGTGCAGTGAAAGTGCACATGCGGCGGATGCCTACATCTGCACCTGGGCTCGTGGCGAAGCAAAACAATATGCAAAAGACTGTGCGAGCATACGAACCAGACATTGCGGAGATTCCGCGGCAAATAACGCCTGAGGGCAATGTGCTTCGCATTGATTCCCGCGGCATTTCCGCCGAGGTAACACGCTAATCGAGTCGGCGAGCCATAGCTGTTAAACGGAGTGGCGGCACGCAATCCTTCCACAGGAAGACATTTGGGCGCCGGAACGTCATGCGGCAAGCGGCGAAGGTCGCCGGGTAAGTCGGCTCTTCGCGATTTTTTGCGGTGCCAACTAGTCATCGGGACCAAGGATGACGTCGATTGACGCCTGACCAGCGATCTCCGCGACGAAGTAAGCCCAACGGCGCGAAAACGGTCCGCCGCGAACCTTGATACGCAAGCCTAGCGCCGCTACACCGCGGGCGGGCGTCGGTCCCTGTATGCGAAACCACGCGTCAAACATATCTTCGGAAGTCGGCACCAAATCAACATCAATCTCAAACCCGCGATAGTTCACCGTTCTCTGCATACTGATCCTTCACATTCCACAATACGGCTCAGTCTGCTGCTTCACAGGCTCTGCACCGCACCCACGTAGCTCTTCGTCGCGTCTTTCAGTTGCTGTGCCGCGGCCTGCACAGGCGTTGGCAACTCGCTCAGCGCAAGTTGGGTGACAACACCATCCAGCCTCCTGCGAAGCTCTATCACGAGATCCATGACACTGGCGTCGCCGACACGGCGACGATTGCTCTGCCGGGAACCTACCAGCGAGCAATCGACAAGACGGTCAACCTTGCGAAAGTAGGCTTGGGCTGCCAGACGGTGCCTTGCATGGAGCGATGCGATGTTCGACTTTGAAAGGCAATCTCTCACGACATCGACATGCATGCCGAAATGAATCTGCAAAGCGTCCGAGGCATCCGCCCGGTGAAAACATGCCACCTGGTCGAACAGCGTTTCGCCATCTCCGTCGATCAGATCAATCCAGACCTCACCGTCTTCGAGTGCCTGTCCCGAGGGATGAATCACCCGTTCGTCCTCATTGGCGGCGGCGAGCATCCGGTGGCCGTCGACATCATCAACCGTCATTTCGAAAACTTCGACCAGCTCCCCGCTTACCGCGACCTGCATGACCAATAACGCCATCTCTGCTCCTTGTGTTGCGATTGACGGGAATAGCGTTGTGTCGATCAGGCGACCGAATCCCGTGATTCGGTCGAGTGGCGCCCTGACGGCGCGAGCTTGAGCAGCCTTGAGGCGCTTCATTGCGACGTTGTGTGATGAGTATGATTTGCGCAGATGCGACAGGCATGGCGTGCTTTCACGCATCATGCGGTGGGCATCCGTACGACATCTATATCGTACAAGCGAAATAAACTGAAAATGAAGCGAGACGGATCGTGTCGAAAAGACAAATGACGCGCACGTTGAAACGCGGCGATCAGATCGGGAGCGCATGGCTCCGCGAGGATACTAGTCAGGCAGACATGCAAAGGGCCGGTAGACCGGCCCTTGAAATACGTTACTGCGGCGAGATATTTGCGGCCTGCATACCCTTCGGGCCGCGCTTTGTCTCGTAGCTCACCTTCTGATTTTCCGCGAGCGTCTTGAAACCGTCGCCGCGAACTTCCGAGAAGTGAGCGAAGAGATCGTCGCCGCCAGCGTCAGGAGTAATGAAGCCAAAGCCTTTGCTATCGTTGAACCACTTAACAGTACCGGTATCCATGAGAATTCCCTGAGATAAAAACAACAGCTCCATTGCGGAGCGACATAAACTTCAAGGAAGAGGAGAGGATAGCGAGTACCGCGCAGAAGAGGCGGAAAATGATGATCAGCAATCGAGCTTCTTGAATATTTCGAGGCCCACGATACCTCGGCAAGCCGGTACTGTCAACGCATATCGTGAAGCGCGCTCGCTATCGAGCGACGCGTCCACTTGTCGCGAGGTCCGTTCGGTAAGGTTGTGATCAAGATTACTAACGTGTAAGTGCTGCGTCCGTCCGTTGGCCCAAGCCCATCGGCGGGACCTTACCACTTAGCGGCCATCCAAAGTGAAATGCAATGAATGACCGTAACGGGTCGAGGTCGTGTGAAAACGTATCGCTGGCACGACTGCCCAGACAGGGTGCGGAGAGGAACGTGGCGGGGAGGCCACGTTTCATCCGGCTGCATTGATAACACCTGAACATCAATGCTTCAAGAAAATGCACTTATCGCGTAGTTCCTTTTGCGTGAGTATCTGTATTCAAGATTCCAGCGACATTGGAACGAAAGTAAAACGCATTGGAGACACGACTATGCACAACGCACGGCGCAACTTGCGCGGCTAACGCGCTGCAAGACATTCCTGCGACCCGCCTTGTTAGGCCGTGCAGTTCCGCGGTCCAGCCGGTTCAGGCATCCGACAAAAAAGCACGCCATAGCCCCGCCAAGCCGAACTCCAACGGCGTTACGGCAGCGTTTCACACCTATCGCTTACGACTGAAGCGCGTCAGCGTTGAGTCGACAGCGCCGATCGGCCTGTTTCTTTTCTATCGCAATGACCTTCAGGAGCCATTTCCATGCAAATCACCGGTATGTTGTACGGCGCACGCCTGTTGCAATTTGTCGGATTCCCAGCGAGTGAGATCCTCGGCCCGAGCGCCAGCGAGGACGAAATCAAGACGATGATTGATCGTCATCGTCAGGTTTTCATCAAGCCCGTCTTCAAGGGTGGAGTCGGAAAGAAGGGGAAGGCGGGCTTGCTCGGCCGCGCGGCCGATCTCAAGACAGCGTTGGCCGAAAAAGAGCGGTTGTACTTTGCCGAGCATACCGTCGGCCACCTGAAGGCCAAGGCAAATGGCGTGACGTTTGAGGCCGGCGTCCCGGCCCAGCATGAGGTGTACTTTTCGATCACCGATTCCACCCGCTTTCGTGCGCCCATGATGACGCTCTCGCACAAGGGCGGCATCGATATCGAAGAGGTCGACCCGAAGCATGTGGCGATGGTGCCCTTCGACGCGTTGACGGGGCTCAAGGCGTTCGTCGTGGCGAACGCGCTGAGCGAAATCGGTGCGCCGAAGGAGATCATCTCGCCGCTCGTGCAGCAGTTGCCGAAACTCTGGGAGCTCTTTCACGATTTCGGCATGACGACACTGGAGTTGAATCCGATCCGCATGCGCGAGGACAGGAACGGACGACTCACGCCGGTTGCCTGCGACTTCAAGTGCGGCTTCGATCGCGATGATCCGCGATGGACGCGCCTCGGACTGCCGCCACACCTGTTCGCGGCGGATTACTCCGACTTCGAGCAGGAGATCAATCAGTTGCGCACGCACCAGGGCCAGAGCGACGTGTATGTGATCAACGAGAAAGGCACGATTCTCGCGCCCACGTTCGGCGGCGGCGCCAACTCGCTCGTCACCGAAATGCTGGGCGACGCCGCGATCATCTCGTCGGATTTCGGCGGCAATCCGCCTTACGCGAAGATGAAAGAAGTGGCCCGCATCTGCTTCAGGCACTGGCTCAAGCAGTCGAATGTGCTTTTCATCATCGGCGGCAAGTCGAATAACACCGACATCTTCGAGACGCTGCGCGCGATGGCCGATGCTCTTCGCGAACACTTCAGCGAGCATGGGCCGACGCCCCTTTACGTGGTGCTCGGCCGCGGAGGGCCGAACCTCGTGCGAGGGATGGCCGCGCTGAGAGATACATGCGATTCGCTCGGCCTGCCCTACCGGCTGTTCGGATTCGATTCCGACATCAGTGAGGTCATCCAGTACGCACGGCAGGCGGATGCGTGGATGCGCGCCGGTGGCCGAGCCGAGGTCGCAGCACGGATCGGTGCACCCGCGACAGAAACCGAAACGGCTCAAGCCTGAGGAGAGCGACATGTACAAGCAAACCAGCAACCCGTTCAAGTATTTCGTGGGCGTCAACTCGCTCGCGCAGATAGCCACGCGCGACGATCGAGTGTGCGTACTTAACATCCTGGGCGGTGAGTCCTCAGACGTGACGCCCGTCAGTCACGCGTTCTCGGGCGGCAATATTGTCTTCGGCACGGCGCCGGGCAAGGGCGGCCAGGTGCTCGCCACATCTATCGGCCATATCGCGGTGTACAACAACGTCCGCGAGGGGCTGGAAGCGGGACACCGCTTCAACTGCGGCGTAGTTTATCTACCGCCATCGGCGGCTCGCGACGGCGTCGCCGAACTGATCCGCGTCAATCCCGATCTGACGAAGATATTCATCATCACCGAGAAGATCGCCGTGCACGACGCTCGCGAAATTCGCGCGATGGGGCAGCAAGCGGGCATCGACATCTTCGGTGCGAACGGGCTCGGCGTCGCCGACTCGTGGAACCGCGTGAGAATCGGCGGAGCACTCGGCGGTGATAGTCCAGACGATTCATTGCGCAAGGGATCGATCGCCATCTTCTCGAACTCCGGCGGCTTCAGCACGACAATCGCGCAGTACCTGCGCATGAGCGGCTGGGGCACGTCGACGGTCATCTCAAGCGGCAAGGACGTGTACATCCACTACGCCGCACCGGAATTTGCGTTTGCGCTCGCCAATGATGCGCGCAGCAAGGCTGCTGTGCTCTATTGCGAACCTGGTGGCTACTACGAAGCCGATGCGGCCTTCACGAAGCCGGTGGTCGCCTGCGTGGTGGGCCGATGGAAGAGCCGCCTGACGCGAGCGGTCGGCCATGCGGGCGCGATGGCCGGCGGCTCCGACGACGCGCAAGCCAAGGAACGCTGGTTCATGGACCAGTTCGGCGTGGACCGGCTCTTCACACCCGAGGATCCATGCTGCTCGGCCAAAGGCGCGGTCGTCACGAACATCGCGCATATCCCGGCGGCGCTGACCGCCGTGATGCGCGCCAACGCGACGATGCCCGACTTCGCGCCCGAAGGCAGTCTCGCGCTCAAGCCGTGGTTCGGCTCCGACCAAGGTATCCGGCTTCCGTCCGGCCTGGCGATTCCTGTGGTCGGTGCGGTCGCCCCCTATGACGAGCAGGTCTTGCAGGTCAATCGGCAAGTCGGGTCGATTGCGCCGCGTCAGGCGCTCAAGGACGCATCGGGCGCTTCGCAGATGGATGCGAAAACGCAAGTCAGCAGCCTGCATGGCGCCTCGATGCTCGACGCAGCGACGCGTTCGCTCGAAGCGAACGTCAGCCTTGCTCTGCTTCACGAGTTCGGCGGCGAGAACGACGAGAAGCTCATTGATGTCGCGATCGCCTCGTTCGTCAATCTGCACGGAACGCCGGAACTCGCGGCGGCGCACGCCGCTCGCGAGGCCGGAAACGCGCCCAACGCGATCCTGGCCGCCGCGGCGTCGATCATCGGCCCGAATCGCCAGCGAGCGGCTCGGGATGCCGTGAAATGGATGATCGATCGCTTCTCGGCAGCCGGCCTGACGAGCGCGCTCGATGAGAACTTCGACATCGCCAGGATCGACGCGGGCGGCAGCGAGCCGTTTTTCGCAGACTCAAGCGATCCGCGCGCCGAGGCGATGCTCGCGGGACTCGCCGAGCGTGGGGCCCAGTCGGTCCTCGTCCGCTGGCTCGCGTCTCAGCCTGATCACCCGACGGCCGACGCGGTGCTGGCCGCGATCACCACGACGCTCGCGTGGGGACCGCTGATGCGCAAGCGCATCTCGCGCGTTACGGCCGAGAGCCTGCCCTGGTGGACCATGCTGTTCGGCACACTGATCGGCGCATCGGCGGATGCCTCGCGGCACCGTCCAGACGGCTTCTGCGGCTTTACCACGCAAGCTTTGCTGAACGAACGCAGCCTCACCGAAATCTGCTTTGCCGCGCTGCTCAACCTCGAGCCCGGGCCCGACGATCTTTTCGCCTTCAAGACGCTGGTCGGTCTGCTGCTCACCAACGGTCCAGGAGCCATCTCGGCGCAGGGCGCGAAAGGCGCGGTATCGGCCGACGGTCCGGAAAGTCCAGAGCGCGTGCAACTCAACAAGGCGCTGGTCGGCTTTCTCACGCATACCGGCTATACGCATGGCGGCAACGGCTATGAGGGCATCGCGTTCCTGATCGAAGCGTTCCGGGACAGCGGCCTCGCCGATCCGTCCGACCCTGTGCATGGGGTTGACCTGCGCTCGCTGGCCGAGCGCTCGGTCGAGCGGTATGCGCAATACAAGGCCCGGCAGAAGCATGCCGGCAGCCTCGACATCGCGAAGCTGCCGGGCGTGAACCACCCGGTCTTCAAGGACAGGCCGGTCAACCACGATCCTCGCGAAGTGTTCATCGCGGACCTGTGCGAGAAGCGCGGCGAATACAACGTGTTCCATACGTTCTATCGCGAACTTGTGCAGGCGTTGTTCGATGCCGGCGTGTCCCGCAACGTATATTGCGTCAACGTCGATGCGGTGATTGCAGCGCTGCTGCTGAAGATGCTGTGGCAGCCGCTGCGACGTGGTGAATTGACCGAGACCGATCTGGAAACCGCCGCGTTCACGATCTTCCTCTATCCCCGCATGCTCGGATGCGCGGCGGAAATCGACGATCACCTGAACCGGGGACGCAACATGGATACCCGCACGCCCGCCTCCCAGTGCCGGTTTGTGGCCTGAGCGATTCGCCGGCTGATAACCAGAGGACATCAATCGTTCCGAAAATTGCACTTATCGTTTCGTGCCGTTCGGGCGAGTATTCGACAAACAATGATCCGCCCGAACATCACAAAGTTCAAAATTGTCAGGAGACACCTCGATGCATCCCTCCTCAAGCACCCTGCCCCCTGGGCAGTCCAAGACAACCGCCGTATTACGCGTAACGGCAGGCAACTTCCTGGAGCAGTTCGACTTCTTCCTGTTTGGCTTCTATGCAACGCAGATCGCCGCTGTTTTTTTCCCGGCAGCGAGCGAGTTCGCATCGCTGATGATGACCTTCGCCGTCTTCGGCGCGGGTTTCCTGATGCGGCCGCTCGGTGCGATCATCCTCGGCGCGTACATCGACGATGCCGGCCGCCGCAAGGGCCTGATCGTCACGCTGTCGATCATGGCGAGTGGCACCATCCTGATCGCGTTCGTGCCCGGCTATGCGACGATCGGACTCTTCGCCCCGGCGCTGGTTCTCATCGGTCGTCTGCTGCAGGGCTTCTCGGCGGGAGCTGAACTCGGCGGGGTTTCGGTGTATCTCGCCGAAATGGCGACGCCGGGCCGCAAGGGCTTCTTCACGAGTTGGCAGTCGGCGAGCCAGCAAGTGGCTATCGTCATCGCCGCCGCGCTCGGCTTCGCGCTCAATCAGTGGCTCGACACGGCGGCGATCGCCGCGTGGGGATGGCGCGTGCCGTTCTTCGTAGGTTGCATGATCGTGCCTTTCATCTTCATCCTGCGGCGCAATCTCGAGGAAACAGAGGAGTTCAAGCAGCGCCAGCATCGCCCGAGCATGAAAGAGGTCTTTGCTACGCTCGTGCAGAACTGGAGTGTCGTGATCGCCGGCGTGCTGCTGGTGGCGATGACCACCACGACTTTTTATCTGATCACGGTATATGCGCCGACCTTCGGCAAGACGGTCCTGCATCTGAGCACTGCCGACAGCCTGCTCGTCACGCTGTGCGTGGGTGTCTCCAATTTCATCTGGCTGCCGATTGGTGGTGCGCTGTCGGATAGGATCGGACGCCGTCCGCTTCTTCTCGCGATGACGATCCTGGCAATTGCGACCGCCTACCCGGCGCTGTCGCTGCTGGCCCACGCACCGAGCTTCGTCAACATGCTGCTTGTGCTGCTCTGGCTCTCGTTCATGTACGGCATGTACAACGGCGCGATGGTCGTCGCGCTCACCGAGGTGATGCCAGTGGAGGTACGCGTCGCCGGATTCTCACTCGCCTACAGCCTCGCGACAGCGGTCTTCGGAGGTTTTACGCCCGTCATCTCGACCGCGCTCATTCATATGACGGGTGATAAAGCCGCGCCAGGCTACTGGATGAGCTTCGCCGCGGTGTGCGGACTCGGTGCAACACTCGCACTGTACCGGCGCCGTCGCGTTCCGCTGCACGCGGCTCCCTGAAGCATCGCACGCTTCCTCGAACATTAGACTGACATTCTATCGCCCCATGAAATCCTTTCTTCTGAAACTCTGCACCGCGGCGCTGCTCGGCACCTGCGCCGCTGCGGCGAATGTGCAGGCCGCAGATCTGCATGTGATGAGTTCGGGCGGCTTTACCGCCGCCTACAAGCTGCTCGGCCCGAAGTTCGCGGCGTCCACCGGCAATACGCTCGATACCGCGCTCGGCCCGTCGATGGGCAAGTCGCCGGAGGCCATTCCGAACCGGCTTCAGCGCGGCGAACCTGCCGACGTGGTGATCATGGTCGGCTATGCACTCGATGATCTGATCAAGCAGGGCAAGGTGATCCCCGGTTCGCGCGTCGAGCTTGCGGATTCGCGGATCGGCATGGTGGTGCGCGACGGCGCGCCGAAGCCCGACATCGGGTCCGAGGCGGCGCTCAAGGCAACCTTGCTGCATGCCCGGTCGATCGCTTACTCGGATAGCGCGAGCGGCGTCTATATCGAGCGCGAGTTGTTCAAGCGGCTCGGCATCGAGGAGCAGGTCAAGACCAAGGCGAAGATGATCCCCAAAATTCCGGTGGCGTCCGTTGTTGCGACGGGCGACTACGAAGTGGGATTTCAGCAGGTGAGTGAGCTGCTTCCAGTGAAGGGCGCGGCGTATGTCGGCAAGATTCCGGAGTCGATGCAGTCCGTCACGCGCTTTGCGGCCGGCATTCCCGTCGGCGCACAACACCCCAAGGAAGCCAAAGCGCTGCTCGACTATCTCGCGTCGCCCGCCGTGCAGCCGGAGGTGACATCGACCGGGCTCGATTCCGTCGCCACGCATTGAGACGAAGGCTACGATTCAGCCCGTCAGGTCGGCGGGCTGATCGAATGCATCCTCACGCTCATGCGCGAGGCTCAATGCGTTCTTCAGGCGCACCCGGTCGCAGGAACGCTCCCACATCGATACGAAGATCACCGCGCAGGCATTGCTGATCACACTCGTCAGGGCGCGCGCTTCGGACATGAAGCGATCGATGCCGACCAGCAGCGCGACACCTGCAGGCGGCAAGTCGGGAATGACGGCCAGCGTCGCGACGAGCGCAACCAGTCCGCTGCCCGTTACGCCCGCCGCGCCCTTCGACGTGAGCAGCATGACCGCGAGCATGGTCGCGATCTGGCCGCCCGAAAGGTGAACATCGCACGCTTGAGCGATGAACATGGAGGCGAGCGTCAGGTAGATCGCCGTGCCGTCGAGATTGAACGAATAGCCGGCAGGCAGCACGAGTCCCACGATGCCCTTGTCGCAGCCAAGCGCTTCGAGCTTGATGATGAGGCGCGGCAGCACCGGTTCGGTCGACGACGTCGCGAGTACGATGACGAGTTCCTCGCGAATGTAGCGCAGCAGTCGCCAGAGCGAGAAGCCATGCAGCCGTGCGAGTGGACCGAGCACGCAAACGATGAACAGCAGGCACGCCGCGTAGAACGCCACCATCAGCATGCCGAGCGAGCCAATCGAACGAATGCCGAAGCGGCCCACCGTGAATGCCATCGCGCCGAATGCGCCGACGGGCGCAAGACGCATGATCATCGCAAGGATGCGAAACAACACGTGAGCGATGCCGTCGATGAATTCCTGTACCCGCCGCCCGGCGCTTTGGTTGGCATTCAATGCGAAGCCGAACAGAAGGGCAAGCAGCAGCACCGGCAGCACCTCGCCTTTCTCGAAAGCGCCGACGAGCGTCTCAGGGATCACATGCAGCGCGAATTCGACGAATCCGTGCGACTGCGAGCGCGTCGAATACTGCGCGAGGACCGCCGCATCCAGATGATGCGCGTCGATGTGCAGGCCCGCGCCCGGGTGCAGCGCAAACGCGGTCGCCAGCCCCAGAACGAGCGCAACAATGGTGAGAAAGTAGAACAACGCCAGCGCCTTCAGAATCGTCCGCCCGATCTTCGAGCCGCTCGCAAGCGACGTGATGCCGGTGACGATCGTGCAAAAGACGATCGGGGCGATCATCATGCGCACGAGGGCGACGAAAGCATCGCTGAGTGGTTTGAGCGACGCGCTGGCCTGCGGCCACAAGTAGCCAACGGTCATGCCGAGCCCCATTCCAAGCAGGACCTGAACGTAGAGCAGCCTGAACGGCCTCGCCAACGTCATTTCGGCGCCTTCTTTCCCGCGGCGCCGACCGTGCCGCTGCGCTTCGTGTCGAGGATCGTCTGATAGAACTGTTGTGCGGCCGGCGCGAGCGGACGTCCGCGGCGCCTGACTATGCCGACGCGTCTCGTCACGACCGGATCGACGAGCGGCACGCTTGTCAGAATCGGATGGTCGCGCATGGGCATGGCCATTGAAGGCACGGCGGCCACACCGAGTCCTGCTTCGATCAGGCCAAGCATGGTGGTGACATGACGGGTCTCGCAGACACTAGGCATTCTCGGCGCCACGGCGGTCAGCGCCTGATCGAGCAGCAGGCGGTTGCCAGAAGTCTTGTCGACGGAAACGTATTCGTGTTCATAAAGCTCGCTCCAGGTCACCTGCTTTTTTCGAGCAAGGGGATGATCGCGGCGGCACGCGGCGACGAACCGTTCCTGCAGCAAGATCTTGAACTCGACCTCGGTCTCCTGGCTGCCCATGAAGCTGACGCCGAAATCGGCTTCGCCGCTGATCACCGCGCCAAGCACTTCGTTGGCGCTCGAGTCGAGGAGCTTGACCCGGATTCGCGGATAGCGGCTGTGAAAGGCGGCAATGACGCTCGGCAGGAAATAATAGGCAACGGACGGCACACATGCGATGGTCACATGACCCAGGCGGCTCGTGGAGACGTCGCGGATACCGAGCAAGGCGACATCGAGATCGTCGAGCAGTTGTTCCGCGCTCGGGGCGAAAACGCGCCCTACGGTCGTGAGCGTAACGCTTCGCGTTGTTCGCTCGAACAGGCGCACGCCGAGCGCCGCCTCGAGCTTCTCGATGCGGCGACTCAATGCCGGCTGCGAAATGTTGACCGCCTCCGCGGCTTTGCGGAAGCTACCCAACTCCACGACAGCTCGAAACGCCTGCAAATCGTTCAGGTCGAAGTTAACGCCCACGAACCATCCTCCGAATTTTAGTGCGGCTATTTTGCATGATGCGGGCGAAAGCGCCCATCGAGAGCAACACTCGGTAAATTCAGCCCAAGGGATCGCACCGAAGTCGGGGGGCGGTTCCGTGGCGTCAGCGGTCATTCATGGCCGAGAGGTGGGTGTCGCTTTATGGCCGACGACCAGTCGCACACAACAAGAGAGCTCATTCGCCTTAGCCCAAAAGTTCGACGATCATCACATCCGTATCGTCATGCGCTATCAAATCTAGCTTCGCCTCGTCCCGGACGGCTTCACCGTCGCGCGGAACGAGCTGGATAGATCCCACATCGAGCCGCCCGTGATCCGCAACAAGATACGCTGAGGCGGGCATCGGCAACTCGTGCTTTATTGTCATGCCTTCGTGCAGCGTCGCGATACGCACGCGTGCGTCGGCATTGATGGGCAGCGCGCGCGGACGTCAGCCGTGCATATACGCCGGCTTGTAAGCCGCTCGCAATTTGCTGAGGAACACGGTAAAGCATTGGTGCACCGACTGTTCCGGGCAACCCTGGCGATGGCGATACTGCGGGATAGCGTGAACTCAGCACGTTTTCCGCAGCGCAGTTTTTCCAAAACCACAAGATCGCATCGTATTTTCGGCGGTCTAAGGACTATCCCCAGGACAAGGAGTCCGATATGAAGAATCGATATTTGACCTTGGCGCTGATTGCCGTCGCGGCATTCTGCAACGCCGACGGCTGGGCCGCACAGCCCGATTATGCGTATTCGACGACTGTGCAGCTTTCCAACGGCAAGACACTACGCTGCGCGGTCAACGAGCCCGCGAGCGTGCTGCAAGGCGCCAACATGGCCCTAAGTATCCGGGAGCAAACGGAAGCCGACGTGCTGGCGACGCAGCCTCTGCGCCTGCTAAGCGGTCCCTCGTCAGACTATCCGACCCCGTATACCGCACCTAACGTGACATGCGGCGCTGTCGGCTGATGCCGCTTCACCGCCTGATTGCCACCGCTGCCGCGCCCGGGGTGCAATGAAGCAAGGAGGGACCCGGGGAAGTCGGCAAATTTGGGCGGCACTTTTCGCAGTTCTCTTATCTGGACCGCTGACCGTTCGACGGGTTGCGTGGCGGCGGCATGGAAGATCAGCTGGTCCAGTTGTTCGGCACGTGCCGGCTCCACTACCGTCCACTGCGGATCAACCGTTCTGGCGTGCTCAATCCGCAAAATAGGCGGCAAGCGGATTGTTACGCCGCCGCCAACCGCCATACCTCGATCAGAAGATCCGCTACTCGGATCTGATACGCCGATCAGAAGCGCGTGCGGATGCCCGACGTCACTTCGATCTGATTGGTCGCACCAAAGGTCGATCCCACCGTGTAGCCGCCATGCAGTTTCATATAGTCACCGGCCAGGTACACTTCCGTGCGCTTCGACAGGTGGTAGAAAATCGAGCCGTACAGGGTTTCCTTAAAGCCATTGTGCAGGCCCGACGTCGGGTCAAAGGCACCAAGGTTGGCGTTCGGGATATCCCCGTCGGCGTTGTACGCGGCGTTGTGCACGCGCATTTGCTGATAGCCCAGCTCATAGTCGAGCGCACCCTTCGGGGACAGCTTGAACGACACGGTCCACGCATTGTCCTGGCGTTGACCTAGCGAGCCCTGGTTACCCAGATAGCGGAAGTAACCGGCGTTGGCGCGCAGGATGCCGAACGAGTAATTGCCACCGACCGAGAACGACTGGTTGGTGTTGCCGACGCGATTTACATGGTTATAGAAGCCCGAAATCGTGAACGGGCCGCCGTTATAGCCGAGGGCTGCCTGGTAGTTGGCGTTGTTACCGAAGCTCGTCGAGTTGCCGAATGCATAGCCCGCAGCAGCAAAAATGCCGTTGTCGAACACCTTCTTCCACGCCAGACCATTGTTGTACCGCGTGCCGGTCGCGCTGGCTGCGTAGAAAATCATCTGCTTGAAGTTGTTCGCATTGGTCCAGCCGCCTTCCTCAGTGGTCAGCCTCGCGTTGCCATACGGGTCGCCGTAAATCGCAGAGGCGTCGCGCGCAATCGTGTTCTGGAAGCCTGCGGTGAACTTGCCGAATGTGTCGTTTTCGATTCCAACCCACGCGTCGCGGTCGAAGATCTGACCCGGGTCTTCCATCTGGCCGTTGGCAACCACGTATTCACTCTCCAATCTGAAAATGATCTTGGAGCCGGCGCCAATGTCTTCCGCGCCCTTCAATCCCCAGCGGCTACCGCTAAACCAAGGTTCACCTCCCAGCCCCATACCGATGACGTGATTACCGTTCGCGTCGGCGTGCGACTGATACGTAGGCACGCTCAGGTCCATCAGGCCGTACAGCTGGACGCTCGACTGAGCGTGTGCACCGGTCGCTGCGAACGCACTCGCTGCAACAGCCAAGGTCAGGTATTTCTGCTTCAAGATTGTCTCCTCAGAGTTGTGTGATGAAATTCCGATTTTTTTCCGCGACCGGTTCCTGAGTTCTGAAAACCCAGTTACTGTTTAGGTCCGCGGCTGAGAACAATCCTAATTACCTCAATCCTTCACGCTCCTTTCGCGCATCCGCTGTACAACTAAGTGAAACCACCGATATCCGTCATTTAGTCGCTTTTTTCCCTATTGCGACGCTTCCCTGCTCTTCAGGATGTAGCCGAGCCCGCGCAGCGTCATGATCTGCGCGCTCGAAGTAGCCAGGTGCTTGCGTAATCGATGGATGTAGATGTCGATCGCATCCGCGCTCGGCTCGTCGTCGAGACTGAATACGCTGTCCATCAAGGCAGCCTTGGAGACTGTCTTGCCCTGTCTCAGCATCAAGGTCTCGAGAATCGTATGTTCGCGGCGTCGTAATGCCAGCGGCGTGTCGTTGTGGCGAAACTCGCGTGTGTCGGAGATGTAGTGCAGATCGCCGCAATTGAGCGAAATCGACTTGCCGCTCGACTGCCGGCGGATGAGCGCCTTGATACGCGCCACCAGCTCGCGCGTGTCGAATGGCTTGACAACATAGTCGTCCGCGCCTGCGCTCAAGCAGTCGACCTTATCGTCGATCGAACTGTGCGCCGTCAGCATCAACACCGGCACGTTGTCGCCGCGACGACGAATTCTCGCGAGAACGTCTTTGCCGCTCATGCGCGGCAATCGCATATCCAGCAGGACGACGTCGTAGCGGTGCGTGGTTAGCACTGAATCCGCACTTTCTCCGTCAGGAACGCAATCCACCGCGAAATTCTCGCCGCGTAGCAAGTCGACGATCCAGTGTGCAAGTTCAACATTGTCTTCCACAAGCAGCAGCTTCATCGTCCTCTCCTCAACCGCGCCACGACCGCATGCGGAACGTGGCAACGAGGCCAATACGTCCCGCACCATGCGCCAGGCTAACCGTTCCACCATGGGATTGTGCAATCTCCCGGACGATGGACAAGCCAAGCCCGGTCCCCTCGACATCCGTTGGCCCGCGATAGAAGCGCTCGAACACATGCGCGCGTGTCTCCGCGGGAATGCCCGGACCGTTGTCGACCACCTGCAGCACGACGTCACCCCCCTCCTGCCGGCAAATTGCTGTTACACGCCCGCCGTCCTGCGTATAGCGGATGGCGTTGTCGACCAGATTCGTCACGAGCGCGGTCAGAAGACTCTCACTGCCCGTCACGTGGACGTCGTCGGCCACTTCGGCGCCAAGATCGATCTGGCGCCGCTGCGCGGCCGTCACCAGATCCTCCAGCACCGACGAAACAACCGCGGCCATGTCGACCCTGACCTGCGCACGTTGTTGCGGCGCCGAGCCTGCCTGGGCAAGCAGTAACAACTGGTTCGTCATCTCGGCCATCTTGCGACTGCTGCGGTGTATGCCCGCCAACGCCTCAGCCATCGACGCATCGCAGTGCTCTCGCCGGTACGCGCACTGAATCTGCGTGTCGAGCAACGTGAGCGGCGTGCGCAACTGATGCGCTGCGTCCGTAATGAATTGACGCTGAGTCGCAGTGTGCAGCTTGAGCCGCGCAATACATTGATTGATCGCGTCCACGATGGGCCGCAATTCAGTAGGCAATCGATCCGCTCGAATCGGCTCGAGTTCCATCGGCTCACGGTCGGCAACATCGTCCTTGAGCTTTATCAACGGGCGCAATTCGAAAGTCAGGCCGAGCGGGACGAGCGCCACGGCGAGCGCTAGCATTAGCCACTGACGAATCAATTGCGGGCGCCACAACTGTGCAAGCATCGCCTGTCGAGATGCCTGCGTCTTGGCCACCACGACGGTGACCGTTTCCTCCCTGCCGGAGTCGTACAGTTGCCGCTCATAAGCTATCGCACGGATCGGCTGGCCGGCAAGCGTCGTGTCGTAATACGCCGGGAGCTTCGATATGCGCCCCGGCAGCGGCAGATCGGGGTTGCCGCCGAGCAGTCGTTCGTGGCCAGCGATGACCTTGTAGAACACCTGGTCCCGGTACGGCGACTCGAATATCTCCAACGCGGCTGGTGGAATGTTCGCGATCAGCGCGCCGTTTTCCCAATCGACATCCTCGACAATCGTTCGCGCCGACGACAACAACGCATTGTCCTGCACCAGGTCGGCCGTCTCCCGTGCCGTATCGTACGCACTCAGGCCGGTGAAAAACACAAACGCAGCGAGTGGTAGCAGTAACCACCAAAGCAAGCGTGCACGCAAACTAAGCGGCATGGCGGTGTCCCTGATATGTGCTCGTTAAGTGCAGACGGAGTGCAACGGCTATCGCGTTGCACTCCGTGCGGGCATGGTCTCGCGGGTCCGGGTCTTCGTTATTTCCGTCGACCCTCAGAGCGCGGTCGGTCTCCACTTGAGCAGACGGCTTTCCACTGTTGTCAACAGATAGTCCGCCGCCAGGGCCACCACCGCCAGAACGATCATCGCTGCAAACACGCCGCTTGCATTGAACGCGCCCTGCGCCGTCGAGATCAGCAGGCCGATGCCCTGCTTCGACCCCAGGAACTCGCCCACCACCGCACCGACCAGCGCGAAGCCGAAGCTCACATGCAGGCTCGCCAGAATCCAGCTCAGTGCCGACGGGATCACCACCGAGGTTGTCACCTGACGGCGCGACGCACCCAGAATCTGCGCGTTCGCGATCATGTAGCGATCCGCTTCACGCACACCCTGGAACGCATTGGCGAACACCACGAAGAACACCATTACCACCGCCAGCGCCACCTTCGAGGCCATCCCCAGACCCAGCGCGATTACGAACACCGAACCGAGCACCACGCGCGGAATCGAGTTGGCGATCTTGATGTACAGGCTGAACACATCTGAAAGCAGCTTGTTGCGCCCCAGCAAGATGCCGCAGAACACCCCTGCCACTGAACCGATGATGAAGCCCATGCCGGTCTCTTCGAGCGTCACCCACACCTGCGTGAGCAGCGGTCCCTGCGCGGTGCCGTTGACGAACCAGTCGACGATCTGCGCGAAGATCGCCGAGGGCATCGAGAAGAAAAACGGATCGATCCACTTGAGCCGCGCGGACAATTCCCAACCGCCGAGCACCACGACTAACACCACGATGCGCAAGCCAACCACCAGCGCCTGACGCTGACGGATGCGCTTTTGCGCCACACGCTCGACCTGCGCGAGCGTGGCGGGATCGATACCTGAAGAAGTACCCGCTGTGTCTCGCGGCATTGTTTGTTGAGGGGTAGACATGAATCTCTCCGCTTTGCCTGATTAACCGATCTGCACTTCTTCACGCAGGTCGTGCCAGATGTCGCGCGAGATTTCGATGAAGCGCGGATCGATGCCGTCGACCGGCGCGCCCATCACCCGCACCTCGCCCTTCGCAACCGACATGCTGAAATCGCGCAACGCAACCGTGGCCTTGCCGTCCGGGCTGACAAAACGGCACGACACGGAGCGGAACTCAATGGCCGGCGTGCCTTCGGAAACAACGTGGTTCATTAATTAACGAACATCCATGGAAGTGGCCGAGGCTGCTAAAGCGGCACCGGAAGCGCAACGAATTCAGGCTAAGCTGCGCCGCGAGGTCCGCGCGGTGGCCTATTTCGAATTCACGAAGTCGTTGGTGTAGGTCTTCGCGAGGTCGATATGCTTGCCCTTCACCGAAGGATTGAAGGACGACAGCACCTTCAGCACCGTCTCCGGACCTTCGGCCGGCATCTTGCCGTCCGCCGTGAACATCGGTAATGACGCTTTCAGCGCGCTCACGTAGAGCGCTTTGTCTTTCTGATAGTCGGCGGGCATCTTCGCGGCGATCTCTTCCGCGCTATGCGTGTGGATGAACTGCATCGTGCGAACGAACGCATGCGCAAGCTTTGCCGCGTCAGCTTTGTGCGCATCCGCCCATGCCGCCTGCACATATAGGCTCGACGCCGGATAAACGCCCCCCAGAGCCGCCCGCGTGCCGTCGACCGAACGCATGTCTACCAGCACTTTGGCATCGCCGGCGTTCTGCAACGCGGACACCGTCGGTTCGGTCGTCATCCCCGCGTCAATCCGTCCCTGTTTGATCGCCGCAATGAAACTGGCGTCGGCGCCCACTGGCAGCATCGTGTATTCCGTCGACTGGATGCCGTGCTGGCCGGCAAGATATTGCGTCAGGAAGCTCGTCGACGAACCGAGGCCGGTCACGCCGAGCGTCTTGCCTTTGACGTCGGCCATGCTCTTCAAGCTCGGGGCAGCCTTGGTCGAGACCATTTCAACCTCGCCGGGCACCTGGCCAAACACGACGATCGCCTTGACCTCCTTACCCTTGGTCTGCAGATCGATCGTGTGGTCATAGAAGCCCACGACCGCCTGCACGGCGCCGGCCAGCAACTCGTTTTCGGCATCTACGCCAGCGGGCTGCGACAACAGTTCGACGTCAAGCCCTTCGTCCCTGAAATAGCCAAGCTGTTCCGTCAAGCGTGCCGGCAGATAAATCAGTTTCGTAATGCCGCCGACCATGATCGTGATCTTGCCGCCCTCCGCAGCCGTCACCCGCTGCGATGCAGCGCAGAACAGTAGGCTGGAAGTAAGAACCATATGCCCTATGGCGCGAAAGGTCGGTTTCATCGATTGTCTCCGTTATTGTCGGCGGCAGCGGGATGCCGCCGGTCTGGATCGATGGCGCGATTTTATGAGAAACAACCCTTCTCCCGGCTTTCACGGCAGTGTGTACACCATACGGGATTTCCATGAGAGGAGTGGCCGCTCGTGGAACCGTCCGGCTGCCGATATTCCGGAGGGCAATCCGGATTGACAACGTGTCTGTAGCAGGTACTTCCATTCACCCCGAACCTTCACATCGTGGTGAGTAGACCTTGGGAATTGGGCCCGAAGTCTCTCGCTGAACCACACGTGACAGGCGCTTCTCCGCTGCCGTCAACTACTCCCTTCGACGCCCTTCTAAGGGTTAAGTAGCAATTTGAATCTGCGCGATCTGGCGGTTCCACTGCCGAATGAAGTAGTAGACCTCCAGGGCGATATAGCGCTTGAGACAACGAATCGCTTCAAGCTCGGAGTGTTCCTCGCTGACGCGTTCGGCGGCATACGCCTTTCTACGCGCGTCAGTTCGAAGTCGACCGATGGCAATGATGTGCAGTGCACTATTGGCAGCGCGGTCGCCGCCGCGATTCAGCCGATGCCACGTTGCCTTTGCCAAAGACGCCGAAACGGGGCTGATGCCGCACAATGCAGCGACGCTGGCCTCAGACTGAAGCCGGCTGCTGTTGTCGCCAGCTGTCAATGACAGCTGCGATGCAGACTCATAGCCGATTGAATTGCGCGAGACCAGATCAGGCGCGAGCTCGTCGACGAGCGCCGCTATCATGACATTGAGGATGGCAATCTCGTCATGCAGTTCCAGATAGCGACGTCCCAAAGACTTCAGCGCGATCGGGTAAGCAGCAGCCGGGTTCCGGTAGTCGAGAGATCCGGCCGCCACGCACCCAACGTGTGAATGAGCTGCATACGGGTCATTGCGCGTAGTGATTCACGCAGTTCGTCGGGTGCGCAGACAATCTTATGGTGGATCAGCTATAAGGCAATTCGACGGGCCGCAATCGCCGTCTTGCGACACAGTTTCAGCACGCGCAAGGATTCGATCATGCCGTAGCGGCTTTTGCGAGAGACTGTGCGGACACCAGCGAAACCAGCGTGGGCGGCGGTCTGTGAATCCAGCGTATCGTCTCTTCCGCGCTTGAGCCGGTCGCTCTTATCCGGCGTGGCACCCTCCAGCACTGTCACATGAGCCTGCTGCAGGTAGCGAAGCAGCCCCGCGCCGTAGCTTCCAGTGCATTCGACGCCGTCCCGTGTCAGTTCGCCAAATGACCGCATCTACAACAACATCTGTTTATTGCCGTGCCGGGTAATCGGGAAGCATTCATTACCCGCGCGCGATCATCATGCGCGTCGACGACACCCACGACATGCAGATCCTTGTGGGTATCAACTTCGCCCATCACACTGCGGCGGCCAACTGTAGCCCGTTCGTCTCTCATACAGCCTTGCTCCGGTTGTCGATATTGGTTTGGGTGATTTCATCGGCATCGTGTACACGGACGAGACAGCAAATTGACAGAGCGTCGGGCCCTTCTCGAATCACACGTATCGACCAGGCAAAATCTCGTCGTTCGACAGTTCCGGATGACTGACAGGTCAGGCGAAAGACAGTCAGTCGATCGGAGTGCGGGTCAGGTCGCCCGGAACGCTTTACGGCACGAGCGCCACCGCAAAAGCCTGTCGTCATCACCACAGATAGGCCGGAAACAACTGATACCTATATTCTTACTGTCAGAGTGCGCGGCCTCTACCCCCGCTGAAAAGGCGCAGGATGGCAAGCAGAATAACGGCCCCAATAAGAGCTGTAATCAGCGACCCGATTATGCCGCTACCCAGGTGTAATCCTAGCGCTCCACCCAACCAACCCCCGATGAATGCACCCACAATTCCCACGATGATATCGACCACAATCCCGAAGCCGCCGCCGTCGACGATGCGACCCGCCAAAGCGCCGGCAATGCCACCAATAATCAGCCAGAAAATAATTCCATGCGAAACCGGGTCCATATTCCTTCTCCAGTGAGGTCGAGTCCGCGTTAGCGGCGTGCAAGCATTCCGATGATGAGTCCGCCGATGAGCGCCATCGTGACCGCTTTCCATGGCGCTTCATGAACGTAATCGTCGGTCGATTCAGAGACGACGCGGTACTTCGTTTTGACCGCCTCCTGTGCAGAGGCAATCTTGTCCTTCAGGTCTGTTAGCGTCCGGGTGGGCGCTTCGTCGTTGCCCTGCTGGGATGACCCAGAGGAACTGGGCCGGTCAGATGCGACCGGTGGGGGTACCGCTGCGGCAGCGGTGGGTTGCTGGAACTCGGTCATTCGAACCTCCAATTTTGTTTGAATGCCAAGAGGTCGAGCAAGTCTCGTGCCTCACAAAAACGGGGAGTCGATTGAAGTCATCAGCCCGAGGGTTCTCGGCAATTCGGACTTGCGCAGAGTTGAGGCGTTGCTCGCAACGACGCCGGAGACACTCGAAACAACCCAGGCGATGGCGGAACCGGCCGGCGAAAAGTACGCTCAACCGCGGCCATCACTCCAGGCCGAAACGATGGGTCGACAGTCCGATGCGGCCGCGCATTTCCCGCCGAAAGAGCACAACGGACCAAGGGTGCACTATGGCCTCAGTCTGTTAATCAGGTCGATCGGTCCATTCGTGCCTGATTTCTTGCGCAACTATCGGTGCACCGGCAGGTTGCGCAGCACATGAACGACGGAAAGAAATCACGGGAACGTGGGCTAGCCATGGTGCTGCGCAAAGGGCGCTCGAAAGCCACATGCGGTCGATGGGGGCATCACGACATCGACCACGGCAATGTCCGTGTAGAGGAACTCGATTAACTGCCGGAAAATCAACCAAACAACTTCCGGCGGGGCCGATTTAAGCGGTCAAACGAGCCGCTTCCCCGTCTCCTGTTACTCAAATAACTTCCGGGATCGGCCACTTTGAAACCATAAAACTTCCGCCGTGCCGGAGAACGCCCGACCTGGCGATCAGCCTTATCGCCGTCGCCATGCATCAGCGCATCCGAGCGCGCAGCGTCACTGCGCGCTTCGCCACGAATCATGCGTAGTACCCAAGGATCGACTTTACCTCCATGTACTCTTCCATGCCTTCGATCCCGTACTCGCGTCCATTCCCAGACTGCTTGTACCCGCCGAACGGCGCCTGCGGATCCCATGCCGGGTAGTTCAGATGCACCTGGCCTGACTGGATGCGAGCGGCGACCGCGTGCATGCGTTCCCTGTCCTTGCCCTGGATATGCGCGCCGAGGCCATACACCGTGTCGTTCGCGATGGCGATCGCTTCTTCGACCGTATAGTAAGGAAGAATCGCGAGAACCGGCCCGAAGATCTCCTCCTGTGCAATGGTCATATCGGTGCGGACATCCGAGAAGATTGTCGGGCGCGCGTAAAAGCCTTTGCTGAATCCGACCGGTCTTCCGGTGCCGCCCACAATCAGCTTTGTTCCTTCGTCGATACCTGCCTCGATCATCCGCTGCACCCTGCCGAACTGCGCGCGATTGGCGAGCGGGCCGTGGGTCGTCGCTTCGGCGAACGGATTACCGACGATCATCTGTTCCGTCGCCGCGACCGCCAGCGTTTCGACCTCGGCCGCGATGCTGCGCGGCACGATCATGCGGGTCGGCGCGCTGCACGATTGCCCCATATTGCGGAATGCCGCTGCGACGCCAAGCGACACGGCACGCGGCAGATCGGCATCCGGCAATACGATGTTGGGGGATTTGCCGCCAAGCTCCTGGGCCACGCGCTTGACAGTGGGCGCGGCTGCCTGGGCGACCAGCACACCCGCCCGCGTCGAACCTGTGATCGACACCATATCGACTTGCGGATGGGACGCGAGCGCCGCACCCACTTCAGGGCCCGTGCCGCTCACGAGGTTGAATACGCCAGCGGGAATGCCCGCGTCGGCGATGACCTCCGCAAACAGCAAGGCGCTCAGCGCAGACAACTCGCTGGGCTTCAGCACCACGGTACAGCCGGCTGCAAGCGCCGGTCCCACCTTGGCCGTGATCTGATAAATCGGCCAGTTCCACGGCGTGATGAGCGCGCACACGCCGATCGGCTCGCGCACGACCGCAGTCGTTCCCCGCTGGACGCGGAAAGGGTAACTTGCCAGATTATCCCTCGCGACACGGATATGTTCGGCCGCGAGCGGCACATGCGCGCCGCGCGCGTAATTGATCGGCGCGCCCATTTCCATCGTCAGCGCCTGGGCGAACAGTTCGGCACGCTCGATGATCAACGCATGAACGCGGTCCAGCAGCGCAGCGCGCTCCTTCGGTGACGTCACGGACCATCGCACGAACGCTTTGCGCGCGGCTTGCACGGCGCGGTCGACGTCGCGTGCGTCGCCAAGTGGAATCTCGCAGAGCGTGTCTTCGGTAGACGGGCACACGACCGCCGCATGCGCAACACCTGCGGGGGCAATCCATTCGCCGTCGATAAAGAGCCGGTCCAGCCGGCCCGCTTGCTTCAGGTGAAGAACAGGTGAATTCATTGCAACGTGTCCTTGAGTAGTACCGTGCGCTCACAAAAAGGCTAAAACCGCGGCTTAACGAGTTGGCAAGGGATGGCAGCCTGATTAACGTTCGTGGCTGCTGTCCGAGCCGGTTTACTCCGTCGGGCAGGTGATAAATCCGTTCTTAAAAGTCGGCGACCTTTCCCCACACCGACTCTTCGAATCGCTCCGGACGATAGGGTTCGGGATCAACGATCGGCGGCGCGCCAGTGACCATATCCGCGACGAGATGACCGCACCCGGGCCCAATGCCGAAGCCGTGGCCGCTCAGGCCAGCGGCCAGCACGAACCCCGGCAGTTCCTTCGCTTCGCCGATAGCGGGAACGCCGTCCGGTGTCATGTCAATGTAGCCTGCCCAGGATGCGGTGACCCGGCTCTCTCGGATCACCGGACACAGATCGATTGCCCGCTTGCGAATCTCCTTGAGCGTGGCTTCATCGACGCAGGGGTCCAGCACCCGCATCTTTTCCATGGGGCTCGGGCAGTCGAGTCGCCAGCGCCCGGCTCCTTCATGACCGGAGCGCACGCCTTCCAGATTACCCGGACTGAGGCTGCGCCAGCGGCGTCCGAACATCGGCATGAAGTCCTTTGCGTAGCGGATCTTCTGCAGCGTGGGATCGAGCTTTGCCAATCCACTAATTGCGAGCGAATACGCTTCGTCACCGCGTCGCGTGACGGTAATGCCCGATGTGTGCAGCGCATCCGGCAACGTGCCCCGGCGCAGCGAGACCGCCATGACAGAAGATCGAATGGTCGCCTGCGGCAGACGGATGCCCAGTTGCCGGCAAAACGTGGAAGCCCATGCGCCGCCGGACAGCACCGCGATCTTCGTGCGTATCGTGCCATGCTCAGTCACCACACCGCTGACCCGACCGCCTTCGGTTTCGATCCCCCGCGCGGCGCAGTTCTGATGAACCGTTCCGCCCAGCCTCATGATGCTGCGAGCCACCGCCGGCGCAGCGTTGGCCGGATCGGCGGTGCCGTCGATCGGCGCGAACACGCCGCCTTTCCAGTTGCGTCCGGTCGCAGCAGCCCGTTCGGTTGCCAGTTTACTGCCGAGCACCTCCGTCCTGACACCCGCCGTGCGTGCGAATTCGCACCAGCGCGTCCAGGTGGCGAGTTCGCTGTCATCGTTGCTCAGATACAGCAGGCCGCTGCGGCGAAAACCGGTGGTCTCACCAGACTCGGCTTCAAACTGCTCCCATAGCCGCAGGCTTTCGGTCGCAATCGGCAATTCGCGCGCATCGCGGTTTTGTTGACGGCACCAGCCCCAGTTCCGGCTGGACTGCTCGCCCCCGACTATGCCTTTTTCGATGAGCGAAACCTTCACGCCCCGCTTCGCCAGAAACCATGCTGTGAATACACCGACGATGCCCGCACCGATCACGACAACATCAGCGCTGTCGGGCAAGCTCGGGGTGGTATCGACGCGGGTCAACGGTACGCGCATCTGCTAGAGCTCCTTCCTGAGTCGTATGTTCGGTGAATCGTATATTGGCGAGTGTCGAACACCACAAAGCTCAGGTTGTCGAATGTTGAATTGCTGGTCGCTAAAGCAGACTTAACGGTCAGCGGCGCGAGGCGGCAAGCGGGCTCATCTGCCAAGCATGTGCGTTCGCAATCGAGCCGCTTATCGAGCCAGCCAGGTGGCTGCATGCCGGGGTTGCTATCCATTCCCAGCGCAGGCTCGTGCTACGCCAAGCTGTTGCGGCGAGGCCTAGAACATCGCCTGACTAATGAGGCCATACAGTCGCCATACCGGATCGGGCTCACCTGTATGCATGTCAGCAGGCGCATTGCGGACCATCTTCACGACGGTATCCACCCGCTTCAATCCCTGTCCGATCAGCCAGTCGGGCAGACTCGTTCCCGAGGGGACATCGACACGAACGAACTCGCCTGCGCGACCCGCCAGCCAGTAGCCGATCAGCGCTTTCGCCCGAAGGTCGTCGTGAGAACGGAGTGCGAGCACAGGACCAATCACGTAGCCCCGGCCAAAACGACGGAGCACCGAGAATCCGGTAATTTCGCCGTCGCATTCGAGCACCACGCTTTCCCCGAGCTTCAGCAATGCGGACATCATCGCGTCGCGCTGCAGCCTGCAAGCACGCGAACACAGTTCAATGAGAGCGGGGTAGTCGGCAGGAGTCGCCGCCCGCAATCTTTCGCCGTCGGGCAACGCAAGCGGCGAAGTCTCGCCGACGTACGCTTGAAACTGGTCCAGCGACCCACACACGTCAAACCCCAGCTTTTCGTAGAGCGGCTGACCGGCTGGCGTCGCATGCAGGAAAGTGATGCGTGGCCCGAGTTCTTCGAGCAGCATTTCCATCAGCCTGCGGCCAATGCCACGCCCCTGATGCTCGGAAGACACAATCACGAGACCAAGAGACGCGCGGTCGATTCCGAATTTCCAGCACAGCGCAGTGCCAATCACGGCACCGTTTTCTTCCGCGACGAAGCCCGTACCCTCGTCAGCGGCAAATTGCCAGTCCTCCGGCCGATGCGGCCAACTGACTGCCATAGACAGGCCATGAGCCGCCGGTATATCAGTCGAGGTGAAGCTCCGATAGCGAAGATTTGTCGTTGACGATAAAGCGCTCATAAGAGAATCCAGTTTCATTAGGTTGCCTTAAGACATGCCCTGACCCACTACCGTGCCGATCTGAATCCACGCTATATCAATGCGACCGCTTCGATCTCGATCTTCAGATCGAAGTGAAGCGCCGGAACCGGTACGACGGCGCGAGCGGGTTTCGCGTCGCCGGCCCAGCGCGCATAGATGGCGTTAAAGCTCGGCCAATGCTCGACATCGACGATATAAACACGGACCTGAGCTAGTTTCGACACGTCGCTGCCCGCACCGACAAGCGCCGCCTCAAGATTTGCCAATGCCTGCTCTGCCTGGTCTTCGAAAGGACGATCCGCGAGCTTTCTGCCGTTCAGATCGATCGGTAGTTGACCCGACACGAAAATCAGGCCATTTGCGATCGCAACGTGACTGTAATGCCCGCCGGCATCGCCAGTCCGGCGGGATTCATCGTCTGGGGGAAGTGGGCACCGTGTTCCTGTTGATCCATGAAGGCCACTCAAGTTTGAAAAGGCTCGCCCCTCACACCTCAGTGAAGTAGACGCGCGAGCCGGGTCACGTTTGCCCGACGGGCGACGCCGCCGGCATGTTCGCGAGTTCATCGCTAAACCCAAGTCCATACGCAGCACTATAGAAAGAAAACTTTTTGTCGTGTTTAATATCCGATGAACTCATCGTTAAAGGCTGTTTAATGATCGAACTGGAAGACATGCGCCTGTTCCGCGCGCTCGGCGTGGCACACTCGCTTGCTGCAGCCGCCAGGCTACTGGATCTCACGCCTCCCGCTGTCACGGTGCGTCTTCAGCGCATCGAAGAGCGTATGGGAGTTCGTCTGGCCACACGCGCCGCCAGAGGCATTTCGCTGACGAACGAAGGCCAGCGGCTTGTCCAGGAAGCGATAGAAATCCTGGAGCGGATCGAGTCGATTCCTTCGCGCGTCTCCAGTGAGTCGGCAGGTGTAAGCGGTCATTTGCGCGTAGTCGCGCCGTTTGGTTTTGGCCGCGCGCACGTGGCGCCGCTGGTTCGCGATCTGCATCTCGCACACCCGAATCTCGCGATTTCGCTCATCCTGTCCGACAGCCCGCTCACGGCAGCGGCTGGTGCCGACGCGGTCGTGTCCATCGGCAACATTAAGGGGTCGTCCTGGATAGGACACTATCTCGCCCCAAACGACCGCTTCCTGTGCGCGAGCCCAGCCCTTGCGCGTCGCCTGTCGAAACTGGAGCATCCATCCGAACTCACGCAATACGAATTCCTGACGTTGCGCGAAAACGATGAAGACGTTACGCGCCTGCGTTTCACCCGGCCGAATGGCACGGGCAAACGCGGGGACCAGGCCGTCACGATCCGGCTAGCCGGCGCTTTGTCGTCGAATGACGGTACGGTCGTTAGCGACTGGGCGGTCGACGGCCTCGGCATTGTCGAACGATCCGAATGGGACGCCGCGCGGCTGATCGCAGCGGGAAAGCTGAAGCGCGTATTGCCGGCATGGCGCCTCGAACCGGCGCCGGTAATGGCCCTGGTGCCCACGCGTCATGGCCTGACGATCCGCCAGCGTGTGTTTCTCGAGGCCGCGAAACGAGCCTTCGACCCAGTACCCTGGCGTGTCTGAGGTGATATTCAATGGGGCTTAACGGTCGGTTTATCCTTCGTTAAACACAAGGGAACACGAAGCTCCTACCGTGGCGGCACTTTCCTCACGGCGCCATGCTGATGCCGGGAGACCACTCGCGCAAACAATCGCAAGAAGTCGCAGATGGAATTGCAGTCGCTGAACACACCCGCAGCATTGATCGATGTAGAGCGGTCACAGCGGCGTGACGCTGGCCGACGCGCACGCGACGCGCATCGCGCCGTTGATCGTCGGCGCACCAATACCGCACGAACTGTCTGCATTTTCCGGCGACGTGGTCGTCTCCTCGGCAGGGCTTGCCGGGTTGATTTTCTGAGCTGGAGTTCGACTCTCCAACGCAGTCGGGTTGCGACCTAGAAATCAGCAACCTTGCCCCATGCGGAGTCGCTGAATCGGCTGGGCCGATACGGTGTGGGATCCACGATAGGTTCGGCCCCGGTGGCGAGGTCCGCGATCAGGTGGCCTGCGCCGGGGCCGATGCCGAAACCGTGTCCGGAAAAGCCTGCTGCCAGAATCAATCCCGGCATACCAGGCATTTCGCCAACACCGGGAACACCATCCGGCGTGCTGTCGACGAAGCCGGCCCACGCGTGGGTGATCTCTGCCTGGCCGAGTTCGGGCAGTAGTTCGACGGCGCGGCGGTGGGTCTCCTCAATGGTCGGCAGATCCGGCTTCGGATCGAGAATGCGCACCCGCTCCATGGGTGTCGGCGCGTCGAGCCGCCAACGCTTCAGCGTTTCGTGCCCACCGCGAATGCCCTCCAGACCACCGGGAAGAAGGCTGCGCCAGCGCCTGGCGAACATCGGCACGAATTGTGGGGCGAATCGCATGAACTGCGGCGTGACGTCTACGCGTGCGCGGCCGCTGATGGCCAGCGCATAGCGTCCATCGTTGCGGCGTGTGATGGACACGCCCGAGGTGAACAAGGCATCCGGCAACCGATGTCCTCCAGGAGACACGCTAAGGATGGATTGGCGGATCGAGGCTTGGGGAAAACGGATACCAAGCTGGCGGCAGAACGAGGATGCCCAGGCGCCGCCCGCCAGGATCGCCGTTCTGGTCTTGATGACCCCCGCTTCCGTGACGACGCCGCTGACCCGCCCGCCTTCCAATTCAACGCCGCGGGCCGCGCAGTGCTGGTGGACGCTGCCACCGAGCTTCATGAGCGCAGTGGCCACTGCCGGTGCGGCCTTGGCAGGATCAGCGGTGCCATCGCTGGGCGAGAAGACGCCGCCTTTCCAGGCGCGGCCGGTCGCCTGCCCCCGCTGGCCGGCTTGCCGACTATCGAGCATGTAGGTTGTCACCCCGGCGGTCTTCGCAAAGTCGCCCCAACTGGACCAGCGAGACAGCTCGGCCTCGTCGTTACTGAGATACAACAGCCCGCAGCGATGAAAGCCGGTGTCTTCACCGGTTTCAGCGGCAAATCGTTCCCACAGATCAAGGCTTTTGCTCGCCATCGGCAATTCGCGAGCGTCGCGGTTCTGCTGCCGGCACCAGCCCCAATTGCGGCTCGACTGTTCGGCGCCGATCCGTCCCTTCTCGACGAGCGCGACTGAAAACCCGCGCCGGGCCAAGTAGTAGGCGGCAAAGACGCCGATGATGCCACCGCCGATCACGACCACGTCGGCCGCGGCCGGCAACGTGGGCGAAGTCTGGATGTGGTTCAGCGGAGGGGACATGATCAATCTCGCTCGATTGAAGTCTGGACGCTTTGAACAACGTAAAACTTCGCCACCCGTTCACTGCTTTCCCACCCGATCGGTGCGCCCCGGGGCACGAAAAGCGCGTCGCCGGCGCCTAGCGACAGCACGCTGCCATCAGGCGCCGCGAACCGCACGCTGCCGGCCAGCAGTTGCATGAACTCGTTCACGCGATGCGGGCGAACAACCCGGTGATAAGGCGTCGAATCCCACGTGCCCGCGAGGTACTCCGCGCCGTCGTCGGTAAAGACGTTGTCGCTTCGGCATTGCGGCGCCGGGCCCAGCAGCACCTCCGCCGGTAGCGAAGCGGACGGTCTGAAGTTGGCGTCGGCACGCAGGGGGATAAGTCCGCGCTTTGTCGGTTTCTCGCAGGCAGCCGCACAGAACACGAACCGCACGCGGGATTCGGCGAGGACGCGAAGCGCCGTACCGGCCCCGATGACAGCACCCGCTTGCGGACCGAGCATTAACGGCGCCTCACCGGCCGCTTGCAGAGTGAGCTGTCCTTCCACCACGACGATGGTTTCAATGTGGGGAAAGCTCGCGACGTTGAGCTCACCAATAAAGCTGGCCCGACCCGCGACCATCGAGTCCGGTCCTTCCCACGCGATTTCGCGATGTCGTGCAAAGGGGTCGTCCTTGCCGAACGCCGCCCTGCGGAACGAGGTTGACAGAGGTGCGCCGTCGGCGCGATGCAGCACGAGGGCCACGGTCATTTTTTGCTCCTGCGCATAGCGCGATGATTTCACTGAAAAACCCGGAAGGCAGTGCACGCGCGGCGCACCGAAGTCACGACCACGTCGCGATACGGCTTCCGTACACCGAGCACGTGATCAGGCCGATAGCCGGAGAAGAACGCGACGAACCTTCCCAGTTCCACGCCGTGCAAACCGAAGCCGTAAATTTCGCGAGCCATCTCGGCCATGCGGAACTTCGTGGGCGTGCCATGGCAGTACAAAAGCGATGTACGTTGGCTCGAAAGCGACCAAGGTAATAGTCTCCTCGTAACGGTGAACCCTTAAGTTCCGTAGGGAGAAAAGGAAACTTCTTGTCGAGTATTTAACCAGCGCAAAAAGTCAGGATGTCGTTGATTTGAGCGGGTAAAAAGCGCAACCCACCCATTATTAGCAACGCTAACGGCATGATCTGCGGTGAATGGCCCAAGACGATTGCCAGATCAATGAGAATTCGAGAACTGTATTCGCGGCTGCCGAAACAGCTAGCCGTCTGCAGCGGAGTTGAAAGACTGAACGCGCGCAGTTTCAGCCGGTCCGCGATGACGTCGCGCTCGGGGGACTGCTTACAAAGAACAGCGCGCGTTAGAGGCGCCGCAGGAGCCGGCGAGTGTCAGCAATTGCAATCACCCTTGCCGTCCCAAGATTTTGCGTGAAGAAATTATCCGGACGCATGTGTGCAAATACGCTCACAGGGCATCATCCCGTCTCAGTCCACCGTATCTCAGATGCCTTCAGATGGCTGCGCATCGCAGATTGAGCAGCGAGCGGGTCGCGCTCTTCGAGCGCGCGATAAATCGTCTCATGTTCCGCGAGTGCCGCTGCCCAGGTTTGCCCCGTCTCCGCGTGACCGCTAAGGCGCGCTGAAATCGGACTGTGACGCTCGTCGAACAATTCGGTCACCATCCGGACCAGCACGAGATTGCCGGTCATCTCTGCGATACCCACGTGGAACGCGCGATCATGGTCGAGCGGAGAGCGCCCTGCCTTGATCTGCGAGCGCATCCCATCGAGCGTCTCGCGCAGGCGGGTCAACCGCTCCGGCGTAATCAGCGCGGCAGCCAGCACGATCAGCGAGCCTTCCAATACCGCGCGTGCCTGCATCAACTCGGACGGACTTTCGCCCAAGGCGACGGTTGCATTCGGCGAACGCTCGGGCGTCCGGCACACGTAGACACCGGAGCCCTGGCGAATCTCAACGGAGCCCGCAATCTCCAGTGCGATCAGCGCTTCTCGCAGTGAGGGCCGCGAAACGCCCAGTTGCTGGGCGAGATCACGCTCGGGAGGCAAACGTGCGCCCTGGGCGAAGCCACCCGACTGGATAAGCGCCCGTATCTGGTCGGCGATGTGCTGATAGAGACGTTTCGTCTCGACCTGTTTGAGTTGGGTGCCTGTCAAATGTCCTCCCTAGAAACCGTGTGTCGCCCACCGTGTGATTGGCCGCGCCGCCTTTTTGGTCAGGCCAATTAGCCTAGATTTGACTTGATAGAGATTATAGGCCACCCGTCTGCTTGACCGTCAACTAGCCACCAGCGCTGGCTTCTGACGTGGGAGCCATGGGACTATCGCGGCCAGCACCAGCCGCGAATACAGCTTAGTCTATCCATCCAAAGCAAAAGTGGCTTGACCAATTCTCGCTGCGTACCTATGATTAATTTGCCCCCGCCGTTCGCTGCCGCACCGGTTAAGGGTTCGTTTCGCGAAGAACAAAACCACGTACCCGCCCACCGGCGGCGTCACGAATTGGAGACAGCCTTGCTGGAATTCTCGACACGGCCCGCGCCGCGCCGCGCTCTATTGGCGCGCCCGCATTCTGGTCATGCCCGCCTCGCAGTTGCTCCGGGCGAACATCGTACGTCTACCCCGTCCGCCCCTGTTTCGGCGTCCGAACCGGCAAACGCGCCGCCTGCCGATGCGCCCGCTCGCGCCTCACGGCCCGACGAGAACGGCGAGTTGTTGCGGCTCACGGGCGTGACCAAGCGCTTCCCGGGCGTCGTCGCACTGGACAGCGTCAGTTTCGACTTGCGGCGTGGTGAGGTTCATGCGGTATGCGGAGAAAACGGCGCGGGCAAATCCACGCTGATGAAAATCATCAGCGGCCAGTACCCGCCCGACGATGGCTCCATCATCTACAAGGGCAGCGAATGCCACTTCGCTTCGTCGCTCGACGCTCAAGCCGCAGGCATCGCCATCATTCACCAGGAGCTGAACCTGGTGCCGCACCTGTCGGTGGCTGAGAACATCTTTCTCGCCCGTGAACCGCGCCGTGGGGTATTCGTCGACCGGGCGCGTCTGCGCGCCGATGCGCAGCGCTGCCTCGACCGGCTCGGGGTCGACATCGCACCGGGAACACTCGTGCGCACGCTCCCGGTCGCGCAACGGCAAATGGTGGAAATCGCCAAGGCGCTCTCGCTGGACGCCGAAGTGCTGATCATGGACGAGCCCACGTCGTCCCTCACGGAGACGGAAACCCGCCAGCTCTTCAGGATCATTCACGAGCTGAAGCGCGCCGGCGTCGGAATCATTTATATCTCGCACCGGCTCGATGAAATGACCGAGATCGTCGACCGCGTCACCGTCATGCGCGACGGACGTTATGTGTCGACAGACGTGTTTCGCGAAACCACCATCGATAAGGTCGTCGCACGCATGGTCGGCCGTTCGCTCGAAGATAAGTTTCCGCCGCGCACGTCCGTTCCGACCGGGGAGGTCTTGCTGTCGGTCGATCAATTGACGCGCGCGAATGTCTTCGGACCCGTCAGCTTCGAATTGCGGCGCGGCGAGATCCTGGGTTTCGCCGGCTTGATGGGTGCGGGCCGAACGGAAGTGGCACGCGCGATCTTTGGCGCCGATCTGCCCGACAGCGGCACGATCAGGCTAGGTCACGAGACCCTTGCGATCCGCTCGCCGATCGACGCTATCCGGCACGGCATTGCGTACCTGTCCGAAGACCGCAAGGCCAACGGCCTGTCGCTCAACATGCCCGTCGCCAGCAATATCACGCTGGCCAACATGGATGCGGTCTCGAACCGGCTGGGATTTATACGCTTCGCAACCGAGGCCGCAGTTGCGAAACGCTACGTGGACGCACTGGGCATACGCACGCCAAGCGTCAGGCAGATCGCACGCAACCTGTCAGGCGGCAATCAGCAGAAGGTTGTCATCAGCAAGTGGCTGTTCCGCGATTCACGCGTGCTGTTCTTCGACGAGCCCACCCGCGGCATCGACGTCGGCGCCAAATTCGCGATCTACGAACTGCTCGACAAGCTGGCGGCGCAAGGCATCGGCGTGGTCATGATCAGCTCCGAACTGCCCGAGATTCTCGGCATGACGGATCGCGTGGCTGTTTTTCATGAAGGCGACCTCGTAACGATCCTCGAGACCCGTCAAACGAGTCAGGAAGAAATCATGCATTACGCCTCGGGACGCCAAGGCGCTTCGGACACCTCGGGAGCTTCGCAATGAGCACGCTTACACGTCCCAGCCCCTCGCTTGCCAGCGAACGGCGCAAGGATCTGATCCAGAAGTTTGCCGCCTTCGCCAGCCTGATTGTGATGATCCTGGTCTTCTCGTCCACGAGCGAGGCCTTCCATACCGTAGACAACGCGATGACCGTCGCGCTGCAGGTGACCTCGATTGCCTACCTTGGCGTCGCCGCGACCTGCGTCATCATCACGGGCGGCATCGACCTGTCGGTCGGCTCGGTGCTCGCGCTGTCCGGTGTCGTGGCGGCCCTCGCCGTGAAGGCCGGCATGCCGGTCACCGTCGGCATGCTGCTCGGCATCGTGGTCGGCGCGCTGTGCGGCGCAGTGAACGGTCTGTGCGTCACGCGCATGCGCCTGCCGCCGTTTATCGCCACGCTCGGCATGATGCTAGTGGCGCGTGGCCTGGCACTGCAAATCACCGGCGCGCGCCCCGTGTCGGGGCTGGGTGAAGCCTTCGGCGTGCTCGGCAACGGCGCGTTGTTCAGGATCGAGACGATCGGGGCGGACGGCTTTCCGGACGTGAAGTTTCCAGGCATCCCCTACCCCGTGTTGCTGATGATCGTCATCGCCGTCGCCGTGTCGATCATGCTAAGCCGCACCACGCTCGGCCGGCATATTTACGCGGTCGGCTCCAACGCCGAAGCGGCCCGACTGTCCGGCGTCAATGTCGCGCGCGTGACGATGTTCACGTATGTGCTCTCCGGTGCGCTTGCAGGCGTGACCGGCTGCGTGCTGATGTCGCGACTGCTCACCGCGCAGCCGAATGAAGGCGTGATGTACGAACTCGACGCGATTGCCAGTGCGGTGATCGGCGGCACCTCGCTGATGGGCGGCGTCGGCACGATTTCCGGCACGGCGATCGGTGCATTCGTGATCGGCATTCTGCGCAACGGGTTGAACATGAATGGAGTGTCGAGCTTCATTCAGCAAATCATCATCGGCCTGGTGATTCTGGGCACTGTCTGGATCGACCAGCTCCGCAATCGCCGGTGACATCCATCGGCGCTTCGGACCGGCTGGTCTGCAGCGCCGAGAAGTCCATGTACGACAACAAATCCTCACAGGAGTAGAGACATGCGCACATTCCAACTGAGCCTGCTGGCCGCCACCCTGATGCTGGCCACCGGACTTGCTCGCGCCGCCGGCGGCGAGATCGCGGTAATCGTAAAGACATCGAGTTCCAACTACTGGCAGAACGTCCAGAAGGGCGCGAATGCGGCAATGGGTCAACTCAAGGGCTACACGATGACTTTCCAGGGCCCGGCGGCGGAAACCGCCATTGCCGACGAGGTCAACATGGTCGAGAACGCGGTGAATCGCAAGGTGGCCGGTATCGTGCTCGCCCCGTCCGATCCGGACGCGCTCGTGCCCGCCGTCAAGAAGGCGTGGGAAGCCCATATCCCGGTCGTCATCATCGATTCCGCGCTCTCCGATTCCGGCAAGCAGTACTACCAGTCATTCCTCTCGACCGACAACAAGAAGGCGGGCGAACTGTGCGCCAAAGCGCTGATCGACCGCGTGGGCCAAAGCGGCAAGATCGCGATCATGTCCTATGTCGCCGGCGCGGGCTCGGAAATCGGCCGGGTGGGCGGATTCCGCGACTATCTGAAGGCACATTCGCAATTGCAGGTGGTGGGACCTTTCTATTCGAACTCGCAGATGGCGACGGCGCTCAACCAGACCACCGACACGTTGACCGCCAATCCCGACCTCAAAGGCATTTTCGGCGCGAATGAGCCAACCGCGGTCGGCATGGGTCGTGCGCTCGAACAGTCCGGCAAAGCCGGCAAAGTGGTGGCGATCGGCTTCGACGGCAATCAGGATCTGCAGGGTTTCATCAAGGACGGCACGCTTGCCGCCACCGCCGTGCAGGGCTCGTACCAGATGGGCGAGCTAGGCGTGAAAACGGTGGTCAATCTGATCGAGAAAAAGCCGGTATCGAAGAACCTCGATACCGGTGTGGTGATGGTGACCAAAGGCAACATCGACAAACCTGAAGCGAAGAACGTGCTGTATTGATCATCCTGGCCGACCGGGCGGCTCGATATGAATCTCGCCCGGCCGCCGCTGCAAGACGTACTCGAACTAACGCTGCGCCGCTCGAAACGGCGACGAAATAAGGATTGCTATGCTTACGGTAATATGCGAGACGCCAGGAAAGCTGAGCGCACAGGAAAGGCCTAAACCCGAAACGGGAAAAAACGACGTGCTCTTACGCGTCAAGCGTGTTGGCGTATGCGGTACGGACTTGCATATTTTCACGGGAAATCAGCCTTATCTGGCCTATCCGCGCGTGATGGGCCATGAGTTGTCCGGCATCGTCGAACAGGCGCCGCCCCACAGCGGACTCGTTGCTGGCGATCAGGTCTTCGTGATGCCGTATCTGTCGTGCGGCCAATGCATTGCGTGCCGCCGCGGCAAGACCAATTGCTGCGTGAATATCCAGGTGTTGGGCGTGCATCGAGACGGCGCGTTCACCGAGTACCTGAGCGTTCCCGCGCAGTTCGTTCACAAGGCCGAAGGCATCACGCTCGATCAGGCGGCCATGGTCGAATTCCTTGCGATCGGCGCGCATGCGGTCAGGCGTGGCGACGTGAAGCAGGGTGAACGCGTGCTCGTAGTCGGCGCGGGGCCGATCGGCATGGCGGTTCTTACCTTCTGCAAACTGCGCGGTGCGACGGTGACCGTCCTCGATACGCGTGCGGACCGGCTAGATTTTTGCGTCAAACATCTAGGCGCCGCCGCAGCCGTGCAGATTGGCGACGGCGATCACGCGCAATTGTCGGAACAGACAGACGGCGACTTCTTTGATGTGGTGTTCGACGCAACCGGAAACCCCAAAGCAATGGAACGCGGCTTCCAGTTCATCGCCCATGGCGGCCGGTACGTTCTGGTTTCCATCGTGGCTGACACGATCACTTTTTCGGACCCGGAATTCCACAAGCGCGAAACCACCCTACTCGGCAGCCGTAACGCTACACTCGAGGACTTCGAAACCGTCATCAAGGCCATGCGGGCAGGCCATATCCCGGACCGCGCACTGAATACGCATCGACTTGCGTTAGCCGATGTCCCCGCTCAATTTGCGACACTGCTCGATCCTGCCGGCGGTGTCGTCAAAGCTATTGTGGAATGTTAGCGATGCGCCCTTCGCATGAGGAAGCACCAACCCTTGCCGCACCGCTCACGCAACCCATTCTGCAATTTGGCACAAGTCGTTTCCTTCAGGCACATGTCGATTTATTCGTCTCAGAGGCGCTCGAGTCGGGCCAACCAGGTGCGGCGCCAGGCGGCATTGCCGTAGTTCAGACCACAGAGAGCGCCGACAGCGCCGCGCGCGTCGCCGCGCTCGCGAACGGTCGCGGCTATCCGGTTCATATACGTGGACTGCATTCGGGCCGATTGATTGACGTAACACTCACAGGACGGGCGATTCGCCAGGCGGTACATGTGCGCAGGGATTGGGCGCGGATCCGCCAGACGATCTGCGGTCCGGTGCAGATCGTTGTCTCGAACACTGGGGACCAAGGCTATCAACTCGATGAACGCGATAACGCCAGCGATTTCGCGGACCCGAGCCGCGTACCACACAGTTTTCCTGCCAGACTGCTGTCCTTGTTGCACACTCGGTGGCAAAACCACCCCGAGGCGCCGCTATCACTCTTTCCCTGCGAGCTGATCGAAAAAAACGGCGAAGTGTTAAGAGGCATCGTCGTGGAATTGGCGTTGCGGTGGCAGATGCCCGAAGAATTCATCCGCTATCTGATTGACCATTGCGTATGGGCCAATTCGCTGGTCGACAGGATCGTGTCAGAGCCGATCCGGCCTGTGGGCGCGATCGCGGAACCGTATGCACTGTGGGCGATAGAACAGCAGCCACGGCTGCAGATACCGTGCGTACACCCTTCGATCGTGCTCACTCAGAATCTCCAGCATTTCGAGCGGCGCAAGCTGTTCCTGCTGAATCTCGGGCATACCTTTCTTGCCGAGCGCTGGTTACGCGAAGCTCGCGCAACTGACGAGACAGTCTGCGCTGCGATGAACGACCCTGTCCTACGCGCGGAACTCGAGACGGTCTGGCAACAGGAGGTCTTGCCGGTATTCGATCTCCTCGGTGAAGGGGATGATGCGTTGGCCTACGTCGCGCAGGTCCGCGAACGCTTGCTGAATCCGTTTCTCGCGCACCGCCTCGCCGATATTGCACAGAATCACGCGCAGAAGAAGCAGCGTCGGATTGCCCCATTGTTGGCGTTGGCGGCCTCCCTGATGCGAGCTACAGGCACGATAGTCGATCAACCACTTCTTACAGAAATGATGGCTGGCGACATCTGACGTTATCGGTATTGGCTGTTCGTGTTCCAGATCTCGTTTCAACGCATCTTCTCCGAGGCCCGATCGGTGACGATCTTGCGCGGCATCGAACTCGAGCGCGGCATATGCTTGAAAAACCGTTTGGCGGCGGCCTTGTCGTGCCGCCTTGTAGCAGGAGGTTGAGTTCGGCGCCCCGCTCGTCGACCACGCGGCACAGCAGGCACGGTTCACCACGCAGCGTAACGGACATCTCGTCCTGGTGCCACGTACCGCGCGACTTGCAGCGGGCTGCGTTCACCCTATCGGCAAAGCGTGCGCCGAACTTCTCGTACCAGCGGTGAATTGTTTCGTAGCTGACCGCCACGCCGCGCCCGAACAGCAACGCTTCAATGTCGCGCAGGCTGGACCGGTACCGGAAATACCACCGCACTGCATGGCTGACAATCGACGCCGGGAACCGGTGGCCGCATAAAGCGATTTCGTCATCGCATCATGTTACGTGAACGCCCCGCCAACGTGCCAGTACCGAGCGCCCCCTCAGTGCGAAGAATCAAAATGTGTGACCATCGGCATTTCCGTATTCGATGCCATCGTCCGCCTACAATCTGATGATGAGTCTCTTGCGTAACCATACTGGTGTGCCAGATTGATTTGCTCACGAGCCGTTTGTCTTGATGGTTGCCCCGGATTAAGACATTGCCGCTTCGCCTGGTCGCCGCGATCAATTCGCGTATGTGTCTCGACGCGCCAACTGCGCACCTGACTTGGCAGGGCCGCGTTGCAAATGGATCGAATGACCTGAACGCCGACCTATATCCGTCGCGTCAGCCACGCGTCCCCACTTCATTCTGACGTTGAGCGAGAACGACGCGACCGTCGCCGACATGCTAGCCACCTACGACAGTCTGCGCGACAGCCCGTTCGCTACGTCTGCTTCAAGGACATTGGCCTGCCGATCGCGGCGCTGAAGCAGCTTGCTCAGCGCATTCGCGCCGACGGCCGCAAGGTCATGCTCCAAGTCGTGGCGACGAGCCGCGAGGCCGAACTGGAATCGATCCGGGCCGCGCTCAAGATCGGCGTCGACTATCTGCTCGGAGGCCGTCACGTCGAAGACGCGCTGTTGCTTCTGCGCGGCTCGCAGGTGCGGTATTTCCCGTTCGCGGGTCGCACCGTCGCGCATCCGACCGTGCTTCAAGGAAAGATGGACGAAATCGTCGAGGACGCGCGCCGCATCGCATCGATTTCCGGTGTGCACGGGCTGGACCTGCTTGTGTATCGCTTCGCAGGCGAGGGCGATCCGGCCGAACTGACGAGGCACGTCGTCGAGGCCGTCGACGTGCCTGTCATTGCCGCAGGCAGCATCGACGGCGAAACGCGCGTGAAGGCGATGATTCATGCAGACACTTTGGGCTTCGCCGTCGGCAGCGCGCTGTTACGCAAGCCTTAGTCGATCGCCGCCTGTCCGCCCAGATCGATACGATCTTCAAAAAATCGAGGGCGCGACCTGATGACGGGCGACCACAGCCTCACTTCGCGGTAAAGAGCGCCTCGAGACGATAGCGCCGCTTGACGATGGGCGATTCGACGATCACGTAGCTGAAGTACGTCTGGATGCCGACGTCGCGCTCGAGCAGCCCCTCGATCACGCTGTGGTAGTGCGCGATGTCGCGTGTCACGAACTTGAGCAGATAGTCGTAGCCGCCCGTCGCGTGATGGCACTCCATGATCTCGTCGATGTCGCGAATGGCGTCGATAAAACGCACGAAGTCTTCGCGGCGGTGGTCCGCGAGCGTGATCTTGGCGAACACGATCTGGATGTCGCCGAGCTTCTCGATCTTCAACACCGCCCCGTAACCCGCGATGAACCCGGCCGTCTCGAGCCGCCTGACGCGCGTGAGGCACGGGCTGGGCGACAGTCCAACGGCGTCGGACAGTTCCACGTTGGTCATGCGGCCACGCATTTGCAGCTCGGCGAGAATGCGCAAGTCCAGCCGGTCGAGTGTGCAATCCGTTTTCATCCCCGCCTTGCCTCCTTGCAATCAGGCGCCTCCATACGGGCGCCTCGGAGTGGTTCACGAGCTCAATAGTAGCCCGACACGCACGCCCGACGATAAGACGATCCTGCTATTTTTCCCGATTGTGCATCGCGTCACTCTCGCCGCAGGAACTGCCGTGAATCCCCTCGACAACGAGTAAAAACCTGTCTTTTCCTGTCATCAATTCGGTGTAACAGCGAAGTCGTTCCCGTTTAAATTTCATCCACTGACATTTCCATCGGTGCTTGCCCGAACTGGTGTGCGGCAAGCCCTTCATTCAAGAGTCCCTTGGGATTCGTTACGCATCGAGACTGAAGACATGATCGACTTCGAGCCAAAATTTATCACGTTCGACTGCTACGGCACCCTTGTCAACTTTCGCATGGCCGAAATGGCGCGCGAAATCTACGGGAACCGCCTTCACGGGGACGCGCTGGAGAACTTCGTCAAGCTGTTCGCCGCCTATCGCCGCGACGAAGTGCTCGGCGCCTGGAAACCCTACCGCCAGGTCGTCCTGAACGCCGTGCGCCGCACCTGCGAACGAACGGGCGTAACGTTCGCCGAAAGCGAGGCCGAAAAATTCTACCTGGCAGTGCCGACGTGGGGACCGCATCCGGACGTCCCCGAAGGTCTCTCGCGCCTGGCGAAGAAATACAAGTTGGTGGGCCTCACCAACGCGGACAACTCGCAGATCGCGAGCAACATCGAAAAGCTCGGGGCTCCATTTCACGCCGTCATCACGGCCGAAGATGCCCAGGCCTACAAGCCGCGTATGCAAGGCTTCGAATACATGTTCAAGAAGCTTGACGTGCAGCCTCACGAAATCCTGCACGTCTCGTCGAGCCCGCGCTACGACCTGATGACAGCGCACGATCTCGGCATCGTGCACAAGGCGCACGTGCTGCGCGGCCACGAACCCGAAGCGCCGGAATACGGTTATACGGCCGTCAAGAGTATCGTCGAATTGGCCGAGCAGCTTGGCCTGTAAGCGACTTGCGTCTCCTTGACCGCCGTGTTCGACGGCGGCCAGGGATTCGCATCGCGCGACCGATGTGACGTCTGTCCGCAGGTCGACAGCGCGTCGGAAACGTCCAGCTCTACTGCAGTCCACCCTTCTCGCGTCGCATTGCCCATGTTCACGCCCAGCACTTCCGCAAGCTTATGCACAACCTCCGCCGTTGCGCTGGATACCCTGTTGGCGAGCGGCCTGTCGGTTAGCTTCCCACGCTTGAATGCATTCGACGCGCTCGCGATCATGCGCCGTGTCTATGGCATCGACGGCGCGGCGACACGATTTGCCACCGAGAAGGACGACACGTTCCGCATCGACGCAAGCGACGGCGCGCGGTACGTACTGAAAGTCTCGAATCCCGGCGAGACGGCCGAAGAGCTCGATTTGCAGGTCGCTGCGATGCGCCACGTTGCCGCCGTCGCGCCCGACTTGCCGGTGCCCCGCGTGCTGCCGGGTATCGGCGGACGATTCGTCGTACCCGTGGGGTCACCCCCGCAGCCGCCTCGTACGGCGAGGCTCTATAGCTATCTCGAAGGTCTGCCGCTGGACGCACTGCACGGCATCGCGGTCGATCATTACGAGATCGGTACGGTGCTGGCGCGGCTGCAACGGGCCATGGCCAGTTTTCGCCATCCGCACCAGCACCGCGTGCTCGCCTGGGACGTGAAGCATCTGGCAAGTCTCGCCGGCTTGCAGACCCATATCGCCGATCCCTCGCATCGTTCCCTCATCGGGGAGGCGTTCGCGCGCTTCGCCGAGATCGAGCCGGCACTGCGCCACTGTCCCGCGCAAGTCGTACACAACGACTTCAACCGCTCGAACATCGTCGCGACCCCGGGCGGCCGGAGCTTCGTCAGCGGAATCATCGACTTCGGCGACACTGTGCATACCGCGGTAGCGATCGACGTGGCCACGGCGGTCATGAACCAGTTCCCGATGGACTTCGATGCCGACGGCCCGCACGACCTCTTCGATCAGGCCCGCGAACTCCTGCGCGGCTATCTCGCCCATGCACAACTGAGCGCCGACGAATTGCGCCTGATTCCGCACCTCGCCATGGCGCGCGTCGCGGCGCGGGCCTTACTCACGTCATGGCGAGCGATGCTGTTTCCGGAGAACGAAGCGTACATCCTGCGTTTCACCTGGCCCGGATGGGAGCATCTGCGCTGGTTAGCGCAGCGCGACCCCGAGACGGTTTCCAACGCCTTGCTCTAGTTCTTCCATCGCCCCGCTCACCTCACCGATCCTGACCGCCCCATGAATACCACCACCACGTCGCAGCCGGCCGCTCAAACCGAGGCCCTCGGTACCAGCAAAACCCACGACGCACTGCGCGGCGACATGCCGAACGGCTTCGATCCGGCGTCGCTCGACCACCTCGACGCCGCCGCGCAACGGCACATCGCGCGCCGCTTGCGGCTGCTCAGTCCGTCGTATCGATTGTTCTACGCCGAGCCCGTCAAAATCGTGCGCGGCGAGAAGGTCTATCTGTACGACGACCAGGGGAACGACTATCTCGATGCCTACAACAACGTTGTCTGCGTCGGGCATGCCAATCCGCGCATCGTCGATGCCGTCACCCGCCAGCTCTCGACGCTCTGCACGCATACCCGCTATATGCAGGAGCCGATCCTCGACTACGCCGAGGACCTGCTCTCGACGTTCAACACGTCGATCCGCGCAGGCCAGATGATGTTCACCTGCACCGGCTCCGAGGCCAACGACCTGGCCACGCGCATCGCGATGCAGTACACCGGCAAGACCGGCGTGATCGTGACCAGCGAGGCCTATCACGGCAACTCACACCTGACCTCGAGCTTTTCACCGTCGCTGGGTCGGAGGGCCTTGCTGGGTCCCTACGTGCGCACGGTGCCGGCTCCCGACTCGTACAGGATGACGCCTTCGGAGATCGGCCAGCGCATGGCCGGACAGGTCGAGATGCAGATCGAGGACATCCGACGTCACGGCGGCGGTCTGGCGGCGTTCATCGCCGATTCGTTCTTCTCGTCGGATGGCGTGTTCGCCCACCCGACCGATGTACTCGCACCGGTAGCCGAGGTGGTGCGCCGCGCCGGCGGGCTGTTCATCGCGGACGAGGTGCAGTCCGGCTTCGGGCGCAGCGGTACGCATATGTGGGGGCATGAGCGCCATGGAGTCGTGCCCGACATTGTCACGCTCGGCAAACCGATGGGCAACGGCTATCCGGTTGCGGGCCTGGTCGTGCGCCCCGAAGTCGTCGCAGGCTTCGGGCAGGACATGCGCTACTTCAACACCTTCGGCGGCAATTCGGTCGCGATCGCGGCCGCGCAGGCCACGCTCGACGTGCTGCGCGACGAGCACGTGCTCGACAACGCGCAGCGGGTCGGCGCGATCCTGCTCGAGGGCTTGAACACACTGGCAAGGAAATACGAATGCATCGGCGACGTGCGCGGCACGGGCCTGTATTTCGGCGTCGAGATCGTGCACGATCGCGCGAAGAAGGACACCGACATCGCGACGGCGCTCAAGATCGTCAACGGCTTGCGCCAGCGGCGCGTGCTGATTTCCGCGACCGGGCCGGACGCGAGTGTGCTGAAGATCCGCCCGCCGCTGGTCTTTGGCGCTAACGATGCCGACCGCCTGTTGACGGAGTTGGACACGGTGCTTGCCGCACTGTGATCGTCGCTGACTGGCCGTGTGAACGTGTCCGATCGTCGGCAAGCGGCCCGACGAGCGCAATTAGGCCCACGCGGAAGTCTCCGCGGTCGGGTGGGCTCCGACAGGCTTTCGGCCAGTAAGCGGAATTTAACGCCCACGTGTTGGACGTTTAACCATCTGGAGACGGTTCGCGCCGCATAATTAGCTGGGCGAATCATCATCCAAGCCATTCATGGGAGCAAAAGTGACCGCAGTATTCGTATTGCACCGCGCCGACGGTGCGCCTGCTTCGACCGCCTTCCGCAGGGGAGCTTTCGGCCAGAACGATCCGTTCGCACGTAATCGCGAGATCGCGTGGGAAGGACCGGACGCGATGGCCACCGGCCGCGTCAGCTTCATCGGCGAGCTCGACGTGGCGAGTTTTCCCCACATCGAAACGATCGTCGTCATGGAAGGCTCGCTCACACTGGAAGCGGCCGGCCATAAAATTTCCGCCATCGCAGAAGCGTGATCGAGCCAGCAGTTTCAAGACGGCTTTGAACAGTCCCAGTCAACAACGTCGAGGCGAGCGTCCCGAATTCGGCCTTTGCTGCCGCTGGGACCGGACGACCGCTACGTCAGCAATGTGGCGGACTGCGGCCGGTGGTTTGGCGTCGCCGCCGAGTGCCAGCTTTCTCGATCAGCGAACTCACACTCGCGACCCATTTCGGTCAGTTGACCTTCTCCGAACCGGTCAGTCGGCTGAAAGCAGTTTGAGAACCGGAGTGCTCATAAGCGGACGTTGGCGACTTCACACAATTGGCCACAAGCGGCTGGTCACGTATACCGTTGATCGGACATTCAGGCGTTGGCTCTGGCCTCCGTAACCGGCCATTCGACTATCAAAGACGAACGCTTCGTCACTGGCCCGTTCGCTAGTGCGGTGGGTATGCCGCTCAAAAAGGATCAAGAGGCCAACACCGTTGACACGGCATCGCAGTGTTCGTCGGTAGCTCAGTGCGGAGTGCTGGAGTGGCTTCAGACATGACTGATCCTCCTCGCCGTATCATGCTTCGGTCTCGTAAAGCAGACCGTAGCTCCGGCCTGTTCGCTTTATTCGCGCGAAGCCGAGTTCCCCCAAGTGCATACCGGCGATCAACAGTCCCTCCGAACTGACCAGGTCCAGAAGCCGTGATCGTGTGGTGACTGCGAGGGAAGGGTCTTGATCGAATGCAATCGATACGTCTGGCCGTTCAATCTGGATGTGAGGAAAATGAACAGTATCTCCCCAGACAAGCAGGCTCTGATCGCGGGATTCGAGCAGATATCCGGAGTGTCCATCTGTGTGACCCGGTAGTGGCATCGCTCTGATACCGGGGAGCACTTCCCCTTCATCGAAAGTACGGAGCTTGTTGCGGTAGCCGTCGAACACTTGACGCGCTATCAGGAAGTTACCGCGGGCACGCTCGCTGGCGCGGCTTAGATTCCCGTCATCCTGCCAAAATTCGACCTCTCGATGATGAGCAACAAGCTCCGCATTCGGAAAGGTAATTTGTCCGGCCGCGTCCACTAGCCCTCCGACATGGTCGGGATGAGCGTGCGTGAGCAGGATTGTGTCGATCTCGGATAGTTCGACGCCAGCAAGCGATAAATTGGTTCTCAGGCGACCTCCCCATTGCTTGATGCCTCCAGCCCCACCGTCGATGAGAATTGTGCGACCCGCTCCGCGTACAACGTAGCAGTTGATATGCACGGCGGCAGGCTCCTTCTGGCCTGCATCACTTTGTATTCTGGAGGCTTCGGACGGGGCGATATTCGAGAGGAACTCCAGGCTAGCGGTGAGGTAGCCGTCGCTGATTGCGGTGATCGTGAAATCCCCGGCTCGCTGACTTGGAAACGTGATGGTGGACACAACTCTTCTCCAGAAGACTTCCTAATTGCGGGCGTGAATGTTCGACGCGGCATAACCAAAACAACGGATGCGCGCCGTGAGACCCGTGCAGCGCGCAATGGCATCGTCCAGGGCTTCCATGAACTGGTTCATTACCGAAGGCGTGCGAAACGTCTCAAGGCGATATTGGACTTCCGCGAAGACGGGATGTCCGTGCCCATGGCGAACGTCGACATGGATGACATGAACGTTTTCGAGCGCTGCTTCAAGGACACTCGTACAGAGTTCGACGCAGTCGCGGGAAAGCTCGGCAAGCCTCTCATCAGACGGCATTTGCCCCGTAGAAATATAGAAAGTGACATTGGGCATCGCGGACCTATTTTTCCTGTCCGGTCGAAACGGTGCAGGAGCGTGTTAGTTGTCCCGTCATCGGCGAATAGAGGTGGACACCTTCGGGCATGCTCCCGACAAGCTGAGTGTTTCGCCGAGGCAGTTTTGCGAGCCAACGGTGTTCCGGAAATTTCTCCAACGCAACTGCTCGCATGGCCAACGGTGTGAGACCCATCTGGATCAGCGGTTCGGGGCCGTTTGCACAAAGCACGAGGAGTTCGTCTGCATTTACCGCTGGCGCAAGGCCGATATCGCTGTAGAGATTTCGGTGCCAGTCGACGATGTGTTGCTGCCACCTTGCAAAATTGCCACCGCCTTTCTGGCGATAATCCTCTCCCGTCAGCACATCAAGACCGTCGATCGTGTGGACGGCAAGGTAGACCGGGCAACCATCGCTTAACGACTTGAAGCGCTGTGACGTGTGAAAGCCGGTCACCGAGATGAGGGCGGGCAGCTTTTCAAGGCTGTAGAAGTCGTTCCATTCGGCTTCGCTGCTTGGATCGGCGAAGCTGCATTCCACGGTGTAGATCATCAGATTATCCCTCGTGGCGCGTAAGCAGATTGCTGCAAACGATCCGTGTTCATTGCGATAACGTAATGCTAATCTGATATTTTCGGCGTATATAACGATATAAAGTCAGCCTTCAGTGATATTTACTCAAGCTGGCGTCCAACGCATATCAATCGGCGAGACCCCAATGCGACGTAAGATCCCAAGCAATTCCGCGCTCCAGGCTTTTGAGGCCGCCGCTCGACACGGCAGCTTCGCCCGCGCGGCCGAAGAACTGGCGCTGACCGAGGGCGCCGTTAGTCGTCAGATCGGTCGCCTGGAGGCATTTTTGGGTGTTGCGCTGTTCGAGCGCGTTGGAAATCGGGTACGGCTTGCTCCGAACGGCACGCGATACGCGGTGCAGGTTCGCGAGACTCTGGATCGGCTGGAGCGGGACAGCCTATATCTGATGGGGCAGCCGATCGAAGGCGCGAGCATTGATATCGCCGCGATTCCGACCTTCGCCACCCGTTGGCTTATCCCCCGCCTGAAACGGTTTCAAAATATGCACCCGACTATCACCGTGCATATCGCCGAACGAATGGAACCGTTCATTCTTTCCGGAAGCGGTTTCGACGCAGCGATCCATTTCGAGCATCCGGCATGGGCGGGTATGCATCTGCATCGACTGCTGGAAGAGGTGCTTGTACCGGTCTGTAGTCCGGCGCTCCTCGCGGACGCAGGCGCGAAGCCGGCGCTAGACGAATTGCCGCGCCTTCACAGGCGGCAAAATCCGGACGCGTGGCAGCTTTATGCACACGAGGCCGGCATCGCGCTGACCAATTCGGCGGTCGGGGCACGTTACGATCTCCATTCCATGCTGATAGAGGCAGCGGTAGCTGGTCTGGGCGTCGCGTTGGTGCCGCGTCTTTACATCGGGGCAGAGCTCGAACAAGGGCGCCTGGTTGCGCCCTGGCCGGACCGCGAAGCGATTACCAAAAACTTCTGCCTTGTTCTTCCTGAACCGCTCGAGTTGAGTGCACGGCCACTACAGGCATTTGCGAAATGGATTCTTGACGAAGCCCGGGGCGCTGCGCCTTAAAGCCGCGCCCGACACGCATCACAAAATAGCGATCCGGCAGGGTTGCCATCCCTAGGCGGTCGCTTCGCTTCGAATGAACTGTCGCCAGTCGACGAACGGCCGTTGGAGCTTTGACAGCCGCCATAGTTGTGACGCGGGGGTCGACGGGCCGTAACGGGTCGGGCTGAGTCCATCCGCGCTTCGAACTCATCGTCGCAAACCCGTCATTGGTGTTTCGCTTCCCGTAGACGGCCGGTCGCCAACGCGCACTCCCGACCCATTCCGGTCGGCCAGCCGCAGAATTCGAACGGCGGCCATTCGAGGATGAGCTGCCGCCCATGGCCACAGGCATTCCCCATTCAACCGCCTCGCGCAGGCAGGATTCCCGACGCTCGCCCCTCATCCGCAGACGCGATCCCGGTCATGGAAGCGTTGCATCCAGTAGGGGAAGGGAACTGACGGTTCAGATACTTTATCGAGCCGCGCGCACTGTTCGGAGGTTAGTGCGAGATTCTGTGCATCGAGGTTAGCTGCGAGTTGCTCGCACGAGCGGGCTCCGATAATGACAGAAGTGATCTGCTCGCGCGCAAGCAACCAACCCAATGAGACTTGAGCCGGCGTGGCCGCCAGTTCGTCGGCGACTTCACGCAATACTGCGAGGATCGGCTCCGCCCTGACTGTATCAACCGGCGGAAAGTCGAGCTTCGCACGCCGCCCGGCAGCTTCGCCATTCTGCGAGTACTTGCCGCTCAAGTAGCCACCTGCGAGCGGACTCCAGACCAGAAGGCCCATTCTGTTTGTGGCTGCAACCGGCATGATCTCGAGTTCGATATCGCGGCTCGTCAGCGAATAGTGCACCTGATTGCTCACGACATGAGCCCGATCGGTACGGGACGTTATCCCGACGGCCCGCTCGAGATCGCCTGCACTGAAATTGCACACGCCAATATGGCGGATTTTGCCCTGCGTGACGAGGTCGTCCAGCACACGAAGCGTCTCGTCGAGCGGAAGAAGCGCGTCACGGTCATGCAACTGGAACAGGTCGATGTGATCGCGACCGAGTCTCTTCAGGCTTGTCTCGACCGAGCGCATGATGTGTGAGCGGCCCAATCCCACTTCGTTCTGGCCGGTGCCGGTACGTAGCCGAACCTTGGTCGCGACGAGCATTCGATCTTCGTCCAGCCCCTGCGCTTTCAGCACATGGCCCACGACCTCTTCTGAGCGACCTTGCGAATAGGCGTCCGCCGTGTCGATCAGGTTGACTCCACGTTCCACGGCCATCGCGACGAGCCGGGCGGCCTGATCGCTATTCAAGCCGGCAATATTGCCCCAGATGCCCGAGCCAGCACCGAACGTCATTGCGCCCAGGCTCAGCCGTGAGACGCGTAGCCCAGTTCTGCCAAGTGTGCTGTATTCCATCGTGTATTCCTTGTTTGAACGAAAATCTGATGCATCGGTAGAGTAAAACCTGGAGTCCACGCGTCGCGCCCTCGGCTCTGGTCAGATTCGACGCAACACAAGCTCGCGCAGAACGGTCTCCAGTTCGACGTGGCCGCGCAAGATTTCGTCAGAGCTGCTTTCGAAATCGATCCAGTCTTCGTTGAAGCCGTCCAGCATGCGCATGCGAGGTAGAGGATGCTTCATGCCCTGCTTGCGGAACAGCGCTTCCCACGTCTGCCTTTCGACAACTTCCGCACGCACCTGACGACGCAACACGCCGGCGAAAGCGACTGCGAGATCGTTAGGACTCACCCGGCGTGGGCCCTCAAGCTCGACGATGCGCACACCGCGCCACGTCTGCTGAAGCAGTTCAGCAGCAACGCGGCCTACGTCCGCGGTGGCGACCATCGGCACCGGCTTGTCGAGCGGCTGCAGGTAACTGGCAACGACGCCATCGTCGCTTGCAGACGCAACATCCCATGCGGCGTTCTCCATGAACCAGGCAGGCCGCAGGAAGGTCACAGGCATCGGCATCTCGCGCAGCGCCTGCTCCATCAGCGTGCGTTGAGTGAGCAGGTTGACCTCGTCGGCCTGTGCGCCGATCGTCGAGAGGCAAACGACCTTGTCCGGCCGCGCGCTCAGGAGTGCGGCGGACACAGCCTCAATCACTGTGCGCGCTTCAGGAAACCCGGGCTCCGGATCGAACTCTGAAGGCGGCAGGATGAAAGCGCCTGTCGCGCCTTCGAACGCGGCGGCGAGCGACGAAGGGTCTTCCATGAAAGCCGTCGCGATCTCGCAACCTCGCTCTGCCCACGCCTCTGCCCGCGTCGCATCGCGTACGACTGCGCGCACCGGCTGACCAGTAGCCAGCAGTTCGCGGGCCAGTGCGCCGCCCACCTTGCCGGTGATTCCTGTGATTGCATACATTGCTCGTTCTCCATGTGTGGATATATCGGGTGACGCAGCGTGGATGTGCCGACGGTCAATCGCTCAGGCGCGACCCAAACCGTCGTAAAACGCCTGCTCGAACTGTCCGTATAGGTTCACGACGCGCGCATCGTAGAAGGGCAGCATCTGCGTAAAGAGCGATCCGGCGACCCGATTCACCGGATCGACCCAAAAGTAGGTGTTCAACAACCCGGCCCAGCTCACGCTGCCAGCGCTTCGTCCGTGGGGTCCTTGCTCTGTATTGATGTCGAACGACAGCCCCCACTTGTGCGCCGTCCCCGGAAACTGATCGAAGCTGTTCGACCACGACGGCTGCGCGGTCCTCATTTCCGCGACCTGCAGATCGCCAATGTGATTGCGGAACATCGTCGCGACGGTGTCGGCGCGCAGCACGCGTTCGCCGCCATACGTGCCGCCGTTCAAAAGCATCTGCAGAAACGCCATGTAATCGCGCGGTGTGCTGAAGAGTCCGCCTCCGCCCATGAAAAATTCGGGGCGCTGGTTGATCTCGAACGGCTCGGGCGCAAGTGAGCCGTCCGCCTGACGCCTGTGCATGGTCGCGACGCGCTGCTTCTGCTTGCTACCGATGAGAAAGCCCGTGTTGCGCATGCCCAGTGGATCGAAGATGTGCTCGCGGAAGTAGACTTCCAGCGACTGATCGGTCACGGCCTCGACCAGTTTGCCGACCCAGTCCATGCTAATGCCGTACTCCCAGCGCTCGCCCGGCTCGAACTCGAGCGGCGCCGCGAATGCACCGTTCATCGAATAGCCGATGTCCGGCATGCCCGTTACCGTCTCGTACCGACTGAGCTTGTCGCTCCAGATGCTGTAGGTAAAGCCGGAGGTATGCGTGAGCAGATGACGCACCGTAATAGCATTGCGCGCAGGACGCAGCTTCGACTGCCCCGAGACGTCGAATCCATCGAGGATTTGAGGCGACTTCAACTGCGGCAGGATCTCGCCCGCAGGTTGATCCAGCCGCAGTCTGCCCTGTTCGATGAGCTGCATGCACGCGGTTGCGGTAATCGCTTTTGTCATCGACAGGAGCCAGAAGACTGTGTCAGGACTAATAGCCTCGCCGGTGCGAGCATTCGCCCGGCCACACGCTCCCTCGTAAACCAGTCCGCGGTCCGTTGCGCCCATGGCGACAGCACCAACCACCGTGCCGTCGTCCACCGCCCGTTGCAGGCATTGATCGATCGAACTGTGGGCCGGGTGATCGGCCAGCGCGGCGTCGCCACTCGCACGCTGCGGTACTGCCCGCGCGTCGCGGCTTGCAACGCCACCAAGTGTCGCAAGAGCCAGCAGGCTCGACGCTCCCTTCAGGAGGCGACGACGATCCGTTTGAACTGCCATTTTCCGTTCCTTTCCGAATGAATGAATCGCGGCATCACAGTGCTTCGGTGGGGGGCGAGCAACGCGCGCCGCGATCGGTTCCAGTTGATGCGTCCAGCGGTCGCCAGAGCAACGATGAAAATGGGCTGTGCATGGCGATTTCCTTTCGATTGGCGAGACCGGATGTCTCGGTGAGACGTATTCTGGACAAGCACCAAACGAAACAAAATGATATGGATGTCATCAGATAAGTGACAATGCGTCACCGATTTGGCATGATCCATGGACAGGTCCAGCACTGCTGCGCGGCGCAGCGTTCGCGTTCAGGTGGTCGGTCGCGCTTTCAACACGCTTAACCCGAGCAACCATGAGATCCAGTAGCGAGAAGCTTTCCGGCAGCATTAGCGTGTTCGCCGCCGTAGTGGATGCGGGAACGTTTGTGGCCGCTTCGGAGGTGATAGGAATGACGCCGCCCGGCGTCAGTCGGGCAATTGCGCGGCTGGAAAAAAGGTTGAACATCCGGCTCTTCAGCCGAACAACGCGCTCCGTCTCCCTGACTGAAGAGGGCCGCCGCTTTTACGAGCAGGTCATGCCCCATCTCGCCGGACTTGAGGAAGCAGCGGCCGCTGCGGCAGGCGGCGCGTCCGCTGTGCGTGGAAAGCTGAGAATCAATCTGGATCCTGTCGTCTACCGGACCATCCTCGGGCAACAACTCGATGCGTTCATGGACGCACACCCCGAACTCGAAATCGAGTTCATCGCGCGAGACAGTCTTGGCGACCTCGTCATGGACGGCTTCGACCTCGCCGTGCGATTCGGCGAACCCAAAGCGTCTACCCTGATCGCGAGAAAACTGCTCGACACCCGCATCGTGACGGTCGCTGCGCCCTCGTACGTTGCTCGCTGGGGACGGCCGGCAAAGCCCGAGGACCTGCAAGGTCGAAGCCACAGATGCCTTGAATTTCGCAACCCGGAGACAGGCAAGCCGTTCCAGTGGGAATTTCATCGCAAGCGAAGGCGCATTGTGGTCGACACTCAGGGACGACTCACGGTCAATGATCCGGGTGCCCTGCTCAACGCATGTCTCGCCGGTTCAGGAATTGCGCAGATGTTGCGGCTCGGTGCCGAGCCTCTGATTGCTGACGGCCGATTGATCAATCTCTTTCCCGAATGGGTAGACGAACGGTATCCGTTATACGTCTACTACGCGTCCCGGCACCACGTGCCGGCAAAGACCCGCGCTTTTCTTGACTTCGTGGTGGAACTGACAGGCAGTCACGAGCGCGCCGGGACGCGCTAATGCTGTCGCGGCGGACTGGCGAGGCCATATCAAATGGCCGGTTACGTATGGGTTGCGGTCTGCCATGATCAGGTTACGAACGTCCAGTGCTGGCCGATCCGTGCCTCATGCAAACCGCATGGACTTCCGAATCCAGAACGGTTGCGATCGGCAGCACGCCACCCCTTGCTGCCGCTCGCGGCGTCACTCGCGTGATGTCGCGTTTCGAATGGACAGCAGTCATTCGCCAACAAAGCTTGCCGATAGGCATTCGCCCTCTTGTACAAGTGGACTAACTGCCGAAGGGCGCTCAAGGTGCCGGACGGTGTGGCGCTTCGGGCAGCGATGAATTTCGTTAGTAGACGGCCTTGTCCGATGCGCGCAGGCTCGTGTGCATGGATCGCTGCGCATCCGAACCATGGCGTTCACTCCGAAAGATGGGATGTGGGTTATCTGAGCGACGTTGAAGCGGCCTAACTTACCGCGCTATATGCCTCCAACATTTGCTTGAGACGACACAGATCGCTACTCGCACGAGGGCGAAACCACACCGCCGGAACCGGCAAGTGTGGTCAGCCCTAAATACCACATCTACTCTGTAAGTTCAAAGAAAGCCGATTGAGATCCAAGGAACGAAGGCTATCGCCATTAGCCCGAGAAGCAGCATGCCGAGATAGATCCATATCCGCCTGAGCCCCGCTTCAGGCGATACCTCGCCGATGATGCATGCCGCGTAATAACACAGGCCGAATGGCGGCGCGAAGACCCCGAGTCCCATCGCGAGCACGACGACCATCGCATAGTGCACTTCGTGGATGCCGAGCTGATGCGCAACCGGAAACAGCAGCGGCCCGAACAGAACGATGGCCGGAATGCCCTCGAGCACGCTGCCAAGCACGATGAACGCGACGATCGACACCAGCATGAAGCCAGCGGCACCGCCTGGGACTCTCGCCATCATGCTGGCGAGGTCGTGCGAGAAACCCGACTGTGTCAGCGCCCAGCCCATCGCACTCGCCGCCCCGACGATGAACAGGATCGCGCCGGAGAGAGCCGCCGTCTGCAGCAGCATCGGCATGATGGCTTTCCACTTGAGGCCGCCGCGATAGATCAGGAGACCGATGACGAGCGAATAGGCGATACCGATAGTCGATACCTCCGTTGCGGTCGCGATGCCTTCGACCACCGCGCTGCGAATCAGGAACGGCAGCAACAGCGCCGGCAAGGCGATCACGAACGTGCGACGTACCTGCGACCATGGTGCCCTCACCGCTCCCGCGCGGCTCTCATCCGTTTCTTCCTCGCGTCCCGCACGCCACCACGCGACGACCCCGAGCACCAACGCGAGCACGATCGCCGGCAAGATGCCCGCGGTAAACAGCGCCGCGATCGATATGCCGGTCACCGACGCGATCGCGATCAGCACCAGCGACGGCGGAATCGTCTCGCTCATCGCGCCGGACGCGGCAAGCAGCGACACCAGTTCGCCATCCTTCATCCCGCGCTTGCGCATCTCGGGGAAGAGCACAGGCGCGACAGCCGCCATATCGGCCGTCTTCGATCCAGAGATGCCCGAGATCAACAGCATCGCGCCGAGCAGCACATACGACATGCCGCCCCGCACGTGACCGAGCAGCGACGCGAGAAACGCGACCATCACGCGCGCCACGCCCGTCACATGCACGAGTTGCCCGAGCAGTACGAACATCGGTACGGCGAGCAGGATCAGCGTGCTCATGCCTTCGTCCATGCGTCCGACGACGACGCTGAGCGGCGTCGACGTCGTCGTCAGCAGATAGGCGCTCGTCGCGAGCGAGAACGCGAAGGCGATCGGCACGCCCGCCATCACCGCCGTGCCAAGCACGCCGACGAAGAACACCAGCAACGCGCCCTGCCCCATATGCGTCAACGGCGCCCTGACGAGATAGCAGGCGACCGCGATCAGCGCAATCAGCGCAACCGCACCGACGATATGTCGCCGGTCGTGCCGCGCCAGACGCAGCCCGCAACTCACCAGTGCAGCCGCACAGCCGAACGGAATCGCCAGTGCTCTCACCGATCCCGACCAGCCGAGTGCCGGCGTTTCGACGAAAGCCTGATCCTGCACATAGTCGAATGCGGGATGCATCACGAGCGCGAAGAAAGCAGCCGCCGCAGCGACCGCCAGCGTCTCCGCCCACGCCTGTGCGCGCGGTGTCATGTGTGATACGAAGAACGTCAGCCGCATGTGACACGAACGCTGCACCGCGAGCGCACTGCCCAGCATGGCAAGCCAGAGGAACAGGATGGACGCGAGTTCGTCGGACCAGATCAGCGGATGATGAAACACAGCACGCGCCACGATGCCGACGAACAGCAGCACCACCTCGCCGACGACCGCCGCCGCCGCGAGCACCTCGATCCCGCGACGCAACCAGCGTTCGATGACGCTCTCGCCGTGCGCGTCGCGCACGAACGACGGTCCCGGCACCTCCAGATTGTGCGCGGCGCTCATGATATTTTTCCCGTCACCGCTTCGAGGGCGCTCCACGCGCTGGCGCCGAACTTGTCGCGCCATTGAGTATAGAAGCCGGACTTCGAGAGCGCTGCGCGGAACGCGTCCCTGTCGGCGGGAACGAACGTCAGTCCCTTGCCGGAGAGTTGCGACTTCAGCGATGTATTCAGCCGCGCGACGTCCGCGCGCTGCTCGACACTCGCCCGGTCGAATTCGCGTCTCACGATCGCCTTGAGATCGTCGGGCAGCGCGTTGAATGCGCGCGGGTTGCCAAGCAGCCAGAACGGGTCCCAGATGTGATTGGTCTCGGCGACGTACTTCTGCACTTCATACAGCTTGCCCGCTTCGATCGTGACGAGGCCGTTTTCCTGACCGTCCACGAGATGCGTCTGCAACGCGGTGTAGAGCTCGTTGAAGTTGATCGACGTAGGGTTCGCCCCTAGCGTCTGAAAGAGCGACGTGAAGATCGGCGAGACCGGCACGCGGATGCGGTAGCCGCGCAGGTCGTCGGGCGCCTTGATCGGTTTCGTGGCGGAGGTGATTTGCCGGAAGCCGTTGTCCGCCGCCTTCGACACAGAGACGTATCCGCTCTTGTCGATCTGCGCGCGGATGATCTTGCCGAGATCGCCATCGACGCCGCGCCAGACCTGATCGTAGTCCGAGAACGCGAAGCCGAGATTGGTGATGGCCGCGAGCGGGATCACGGTCGACATCACCGAGCCCGAGATGTTGAGGAATTCGACGGCGCCCGAGCGCGTCTGCGAAAGCAGGTCCGTGTCCGAGCCGAGTTGCGATGCGGGGAAGAAACGGATCTCGAGCCTGCCGCTGCTCGCCTCGCGAATGCGGTCGATGGCTTCCTTGAGTCGCGCATTGATCGGCTGATTAAGGGATTGCCCGGTAGCGAGCTTGTAGCTGAACTCCGCGGCGCGTGCAGGCCGGGTCCATATCGTTACCAGCGGAAGGGCGGCCGCAGCCTTCAACACCGCGCGTCGCGAGATGCGGCGCGGCGAGTTCGACGTGCTCATGATGCTGTCTCCTGTTATATGGACTTACGTGCACGCGCGCCACCTTGTCGGTATGGCGTCGCGGCACGTTGCGGCGCTTGTTCGACTCTTGTCGAGGCGCTGCCGGCCCTGCGTGTGCAAAATATAAGAGGCTTGTTGGTGAAGGACAATTCAATTATTTTGCGCAAAGGTGTAGCCAAACTAAAGGGTGATTATGTATCTGCCATTGCGGGCCATCAGTGTTTTTCATGCTGCGGCGAGTTCGGGGAGCATCTCTCGCGCAGCCGCGGAATTGAACGTCACGCCATCGGCCGTCAGCCAGCAAATCCAGTCGCTGGAGACTCACCTGGGCACGGCGTTGATGACGAAGGTCGGACGGGGTGTGGCATTGACCGAAGCAGGCGAGCGCTACTTCGCGATGATTTCAGAGGAGATCGATCGCATCGCGGATGCGACTCAGCGTATACGCGGGTTGCGCTCCGTCACGCTCCTGACCGTACGCGCGACTCCGACGCTCTCCACCAAGTTTCTCTTGCCGCGTCTGCGCTCGTTCCTCGACGGCCATCCCGATCTGGAGGTGCGCCTGAACGGCACCAATGAAATGACCGACTTCGCGCAGGAAGCAGTCGATATCGAGATCCGTCACGGCACCGGACAATGGCCGGGCGTCTACGTCGAGGCGCTGACCGAGGAGTCGTTCCTGCCGGTATGCTCGCCGGCGTACTGCGCGCCGTCGAGTCTCGATGCCGCCGATCTTCAGCGGCATCGGCTCATCTACTCGATCAAGTCGCAGGTCCAATGGCCACACTGGTTCTCGGTGGCGCGCGCGGCGCCGCTCGATCCGGGGCAGCGCGTGCTGTTCGATCGCAGCCATATGGCGATCGATGCCGCCGTGGACGGCATCGGCATCGCGCTCGAAAGCACGCTCATGATGTGGCGCGAACTGCGCGACGGCACGTTGATCTGCCCGGTGCGCAAGCCTCCGGCGATCCGCCTGACGACGCAGTGGATCGTCTGCCCGTTCGAGCATCTGCACAAGAAGAAAGTGATCCTGTTCCTCGATTGGCTGCGCGCCGAACGTGCCGCCTGGCAATCGGCGTCCCAGCTTCCCGCCGCCCGCTGATGTTGAAGCCTGGCTAACAAATCGCCTCGGAAATGTTAATTGTTCTGTCAGAAGCCCCTGACTACACTTGCTCGCAAGTAAGGCGCACCGCTGTCATGCCTTCGATCACGCCACCCCGGCCAATCACCGCGCGCCGCGTTCGCGGCCACGATCCATAGTCTCGACCACAAAGGATTGCACATGAATCTCTCCAGTCTGCTCCAGGCACGCAACGCATCCGGACGCCCCGTTCGCGTCGGCCTGATCGGCGCCGGCAAGTTCGGCTCGATGGTGCTGTCGCAGGCCCGTCATATCGAAGGGCTGCATGTCGTGGGCGTCGCCGATCTCGACGTCGGCAAGGCGCGCGCATCGCTTGCGCGAGTTGGCTGGCCGGCCGACCAATACGGCGCACGTACCCTCTCCGATGCCGTCAAGACCGGCGCTACGTGCGTCCTCGACGATGCCGCCGCGCTCGCCGCGTGCGATGAAATCGAATGCATCATCGAAGCGACGGGCCATCCGATTGCCGGTGTGCGTCACGCATTGGCCGCGATCGAAGGTAACAAGCACGTAGTCATGGTCAACGTCGAGGCCGACGCGATGTGCGGCCCGCTGCTCGCCGCGCGCGCTCGCGAACGCGGCCTCGTCTACAGCATGGCGTACGGCGACCAGCCCGCGATCATCTGCGAACTCGTCGACTGGGTGCGCTCGTGCGGATTCGAGCTGACCTCCGCCGGCAAGGGCATGAACTTCGAACCGCGCTATCGCTATTCGACGCCGGACACCGTGTGGAGCTTCTTCGGATGGACCGATGAGGAAGTGGCCAAGGGCGACTTCAACCCGAAGATGTACAACTCCTTCACCGACGGCACCAAGGCCGCGATCGAGATGGCGGCGGTCGCGAACGGCACGGGCCTCGATTGCCCGGACAACGGCCTCGCGTTTCCTCCCGCCGGCCTGCACGATCTGGCGCGCGTATTCCGGCCAGCGGAAGATGGCGGACGCTTGTCGCGCAGCGGTCTCGTTGACATCGCCGCCAGCCAGGAGCCGGACGGCCGCGAAGTGTTCAATAACATTCGCTACGGCGTGTTCGTCACGTTCAAGGCTCCGAACGAATACGCGCGCGCTTGCTTCAAGCAATACGGCCTGCTCGTCGATCCGACCGGCTGGTACGGCTCGATGTGGCGCCCGTTCCACATGATCGGCCTCGAAACCAGCGTGAGCGTACTGTCGGCGGTACTTCGCGGCGAAGCGACGGGGTCGTCGAAGGAATTCCGGGGCGACGCCGTGGCGACCGCCAAGCGCGACCTCAAGCCAGGCGAGATGCTCGACGGCGAAGGCGGCTACGCGGTCTGGGCCAATGCAATCCCGGCGTCGAAGAGCCTGGCCATCGGCGGCCTGCCGATCGGGCTCGCGCACAACGTTAGGCTCAAGCGTCCGGTCGCCAAGGACACCATCGTGCGCTTCGAGGACGTCGAACTGGAACGCGATCTCGATGTCGTCGCGCTGCGTCGCGAGATGGAACAAAGTGCGCTCGGCAAGCCGGCGAAGGCAGCGTGAGGCGCGCACATCATGGCATCGAATGGAGAGTCCAGCATGGATAGCGGAACCGAAGCGTTCGTGGTCGTCGCGGAGTTCGAAGTGAAGGCCGATTGCGTTCGCGACTTCCTCGCGCTTGCGCGCGACGACGCCCGGCACTCGCTCGCCGACGAGCCCGGCTGCCGGCAGTTCGATATCGTCCAGCTCGACGAGACGCCGGCGCGCGTCATGTTCTACGAAGTCTACGACGACCGCGCCGCGTTCGACACGCACTTGCAGACGCCGCACCTCGATCGATTTCGTGCCGGCTTTCCAGCGCTGATCGTGGCGGAGCGCCCCGTGCGCTTCGGCCGCCGCGAGCCTGCATGATGCGCGCGAGCCTCGCAGTAGGCTTCATCGGCACGGGCATCATGGGCTTGCCGATGGCCCGGCGCATCGCTGGCGCCGGCTACCGGGTCGCGGCGTGGAACCGTACTCGCGAGAAGGCGGCGCCGCTCGCCGGGGCGGGCATCGAGGTAGTCGGGCACTCGAGCGAAGCCGCGCGCGATGCGGATGTCGTGATCTGCATGCTCAGCTCCGGCCCCGCATGCGACGATATCCTGCTCGGTGACGACGGCATCATCGCGAGGATGCGCGCGGGCAGCGTGCTGATCGTGATGAGCTCGATTCCCGTCGATACCGCGCAGCGCCATGCGCAAGCCGCGACTGCGCGCGACATCGGCTATCTCGATGCGCCCGTCTCCGGCGGCGAGAAAGGCGCGCAGGATGGCACGCTCGCGATCATGGCAGGCGGTGAAGCGCCGGTCTTCGAAGGCGTGCGCGCCGTGCTGCAGACGATGGGCCGTCCGACGCGCATCGGACCGGCCGGTACAGGGCAGCTCGCGAAGCTCGTCAACCAGATGATGGTCGCGAGCACGATCGCGACGGTCGCCGAAGCGATGCTGCTTGCGGAGCGCGGCGGCGCCGATCCTGCGCAGGTTCGCGCGGCGCTGCTCGGCGGATTCGCCGACTCGACCATCCTGCGCCAGCACGCGGCGCGCATGATCACGCGGGATTTCGCGCCGGGCGGCCCAGCCAAGTATCAAATCAAGGATACGAAGACGGCGCTCGGTTTCGCGCAAAGCGTGGGGCTGGAGTTGCCGGTACTGGGGCTCGTCGATGGCCTCTTCACCGACATGGTCGAACATGGCGACGGGGAGCTGGACCACAGCGCACTGATTCGGGAACTGCGCAGGCGCAACGGCTTGCCGGTGTCATGACACTGGACCGAACGGATTTTTGATTCAACACGCACCACGCGTCGTTCCACGCTCTCTTCCGGGAGGCCGTAAGAGATTACGGCCGGTATTGATACATACATGCCGTATCCGCACGCTTGCGCCACGTACCACACGCGGTTTATATCGCGTCTGTAGAACGAAGCGGCGAAGCCGAATTTGGCGTAACTTGCCATGCGCGCGATTTCTCATCGCGGATTTGAAAAAAATCGGTAGCGACGTCCGTCACGAAGCCAGCCATCCACAACCCGACTCGCTTTACGGCTCGTTGGATGATCGCCACGGCCATGAAGTAACCCCGTCAATCGCGCGGCCGCTTACGGGGCGGAAGCGACTTCTGAGCGTCCGAGCGGCGCGTCGGACGAACGTCGGTTTATGGCCGACTGTACTCGTTCAGCAACCGGCACGGTGAGCAGCCATTCGCAGGTTCGCTCGACGCCAACGGCCGCTTTGTGGCGTCCTCGCCGAACGGATACCGGTCCTTTCCATCGTGCAGTTGAATGACCGCATAGCTGTATGTAAGAGACATCGCTCTCCTGTCAGCTCGAAGCGCGCTCTTTCAGAATTTCATTCGGAACAGATAGTGCTGAGCCGGCCCCAGGGGATCGGTCCATACCTCACTTGCGACATTGGCGTTGCAATCGCGCGTTGCTTCGACGACGGTCGATGCGCGCCCCGCACAACGTGCTGCGCCAGGGCATCAACATACGGCGCTTGCCTGCCGGCAAGACACTGCAAGATTATCGGTCACTTGCTGACAATCCAGCGCGTGTTCGAGGTCACACCTTGAAGCATCGCGGCAGACCATGTCCGTACTTCCGGAACAGCCGGGCGAGATACGACGGCGAATCGAGCCCGACGGCTGCCGCGGCCATAACGACCGTCACGCCGGGTGTTTGCAACAGAAGCGAAGCGTGACGCACACGTTGCTGCGATTGATAGTCGACGATGGATTCGCCGGTCACGTCGCGAAACATTCGCGTCAACGTGCGTCGCGGCAGGCCGAATTCATAAGCGATGCGATCGAGGCTGATGGATTGATCGAGTGTCGAATCGAGAAACGTCTGGATGTCTTTCACGAGTTCCCGGCGTGCGTCGACGGCCGTCAAGGGCACATGTTTCGGGGTAAGTCCCGCCTCGACGCATGTGGCGGCCACCATCCTCGCAGTCAGATCCCTGCGATAGGCAGCGAGTTCCCCGCCACTGCGAGCACCCGTTTCGGTGGCGAGGCGGACTGCATTGAGAAGCGGTAACGGCGCGGACCAGATTGATATTCGCGCGCAAGAGAGCGTTCTGTGCCTTCGACGCGGATGTTGAGCGGTTCTGACAGCTGTCCCTTGACGAGGTCAAGAACACGGCCATTTCTTACCATCAAGTGTTCCAAATTCGTCCTCCGATAGATATGTAGTCCTCGCATCGGCGCCGTCACTGGAAGTGCACGGACCGATGGCTTAGATTGAGTCCATGGTAAAAATTAAAAAATTCCATGCGAAGTGATTCTTTCTCATGACCCGATTCCTCAAAAGCATTGGGTAGTCACCTTGATCGACTATCTATGCAGCGCGTCAATAAAAAATCAGACAGTACATATGTATAGGATTACATATCTATTGATATCCAGTATCAAAAAAAAGATCGTCGGAGGGGAATGAACTGCCGGTCTTGATCGCCGTGCGCAGGCTCAGGTTGAGCGATTTGATGACAATCGTAACCGGCATGACATAGCCACTGACTCACGGTCCCGCGACGAACGGTTCAGGCGTTTGGATGTGACCATCCGCGACAAGGGGTGCTGGGTAGCACTTCGGGTGGGATTGCGTTCTTTCACGTGAGCCGCGAGTTCGAATTAGCACTTGGCAGCCCCTGCGACCCGCTGGGTTGCGCAGTGAGCGCGAATCCGTCGCTGTCCTGCTGTCCCATCGGCTCCTGACAGTCATCTGAACGGGAGACGATCATGCCAATCCACTATGCGGTGGACAAAAGTTTTAATCCGATACCGAAGTAGCAGGCATTGGCGCGCGGTACGATGGCTTGACGGCTTACGAAGCTCGTAAGCAAGGATCGGTCTCTTGAGATCGACTTTGATGACGCTCCGGCAATCGCTGACAAGACACAGTTTTGAGTGTCCTAGTGCCCGCAAGCTATTGCTTGTCGGCCTGAACAGCTATCGGATGCTGCTTCCACGTGTACCTGAAAGCAACCACACGCTCATCAGTCCACAAGGCCAACCTTGAAGCGCTCTACAGCGAAGTCGACGAAAGCTCGGACCTTCGGTGTCATCTGCTTACTGCTTGGCCACAGAATCCAGAATACGGTCGACCGGGTCATGTGCCTGTCGAGCACCGTCTTCAACCGACCAGCGGCGAGTGCCTCTTTTATCGCAAAATCGGGAAGACACGTTATTCCACGACCGGCTTGCGCAAGGTAGAGCAGTGCTTCAAGGCTGCTAACCACCACGGTCATTGGCAATGCTAATTCTCCTGCGGCCGTTCGCGAGTGACGAACGGGCCAAGGCTCAAGCCTGCCAGAAGAGGGGTACCGGTAGTGCAAACAAGCGTGATTCGTTAGTTCGGCGGCCTTTGTTGGTTCACCTCGTTCGGCCAGGTAGGCTGGAGCCGCCACCAAATGCAGCCTGAACGCCCCTAGCCGCTTTGACATCAAGCGCGAGTCATTCAGTTCGCCGCCACGGATGACGACATCCAGGCCCTCATCAATGACGTCGGAGACGCGGTCGGTAATGTCCAGGTCTAGTTCAATGTCGGGGTAAGCCTGCATAAACGCCGAGATCACCGGTAATGGCAAGCCACCGGCCAACGGGAGACCTATTTTCAAGCGCCCGCGCGGCTCGTCCGACATGGCTGAAAGTTCGTTTTCCGCGCTGTCGATTTCTACCATGATGCGTTGGCATCGCTCCAGAAATACCTGGCCCTCCGAGGTGAGCTTGACGGAGCGCGTGCTGCGTTGAAAGAGGCGAACGCCGACCCGCTCCTCTAGCCGCGAAATACTTTTGCTGACAGCGGACGGGGTCAGACCTAAGGTGCGCCCCGCGCCAACGAAGCTCTCAGCCAACGCAGTCTGTACAAACACTTCAACGCCGCTTAATTTATCCATCCTCTACCTTTAATGACAAAAATTCACTTAAATAATGAAGGGGCACCCACTTTATCTATCAGTGGCGTAAGCCTAGCATTGGACTTGGAAAAGGGCTATGCAACCTGGCTGCGGCAAAGAACGGGGGCGAACGTAAATGTCCGCCGTGGACAAAAACAGTCAGCATAGCCGTGAGCGTCCGAGGACGTCGTACGGGTCTCTCCGCCCGGTTCGAGGGTTGCGCTTTTGGCGACCCGGCCACAACCGCCGCCATCCTGAACATGGCGGACAGCCTAGAGTCCGCTGCGCGTGGCTTTGGACTGGGGGCACCATGCCGCAGATCGTTGGGGCTTACAGCGCTAAGTTCGCGACATGGCATTAATGGAAATGCGGGTCCATAGCGGCTCAAGGCGAATACGGTTCCGTGCCGAGCCTTCACTTTAATTCGAGAAGAGACTAATCATGAAAGAACAGCGTATTCGCGTCGGCATCATCGGTACCGGCGGCTGGGCCCGGTATGGCCACATTCCCGTCCTGCAGTCCCTCGAAGGCTTTGACGTTGTCGCTCTTGCTGGACGCAATAAGGAAAAGGTTCAGAAATATGCAGACGAGTTTGGCATCGGCATGGCGTACGGCAATGCTGAAGAATTGATCGCGCATCCCGCTATCGACCTTGTCGTGGTGCTCGCGCCCACACCGGAGCATGGCCGACTATCCGCTGCGGCCATCGCCGCAGGCAAGGATGTGTATTCCGAGTGGCCCCTGTCTACAAGCACTGCCGAGTCAGAGCGGATCCTAGCGCAAGCCCAGGCGCAGGGCGTGAAGCATGTCATCGGCCTGCAACGGCGATTCTCGCCTGCGGTGCGCTATCTGAAGCATCTGATGCAGGAAAATTACGTTGGCACCTTGCGCGGGGTGCGCATGTCGGTTGGGGTAGACGCGTTCGGTCCGGTGATGCCAGATGCCGTCAAATGGGTGCTCGAGGACGCAAACTTCACACACCTGCTGCCGATCTATGGCGGTCATTTCCATGACGTCCTGTTCAGCACGGTGGGTTTCCCCAAGCAACTCGCGGCAATAACGAAGGTCCAATTTCCCATGACGACCCTTGCCGAAACGGGGCAGCAGGTGCCGTATTCAAGTGCGAACGAAGTTATTGTCATGGGGACGCTGGAGGGTAGCGCGCTCTTTTCGATCCAGCTCGAAGGTGGTCAGGCTCACCGTACCGGCCTGCAGATCGACATTACGGGCACCGAGGGCGTGCTCCGCATGACAAACCCGCACGCGTTCCAGAACCAGTCAGACCACAGGATTGAAGGCATGAAGCACGGCGCCGCAACTTTTGCGGAATTGCCGGTTCCCGCCGAATTTGCATTCTTGCCGACGGCCGGCATGGACGCCAGCGCCCTGGATGTCGCCTACCTGTACAGCGCGTACGCCAGAGACAAGGCTAGTGGGACAAATGAGGCCACCAGCTTCGAGGACGCGGTGCGTCAGCACCGCCTGATCGACCGGATCAACGCCAGCTCGGCAGCATTCTTCGCGGCAAATGACGCGCCATGAGTGGGTGGCGAGCGCAGTCGGCTTGCCGCCAAATTGCGGGGTGGCCTACGTCTAATGAGGGGCTGAACCGGCCGATGCATTCGCCATCGCCGCTCCCGGATGCGTCGCACGTGAAATCGGCCAGATGGCGCGGGCCGTGCTCCGCAATCCACCTTAGTGGTTCCGTGCGGGGCTCGCATGCAATGGCCGCTAGCGAGCAGAACAGCGTGCAAATTGCTGTCCGGTTCATACCACCCTAGGTAGCCCAAAGGATACTGGCTTCCGATAGCAACATCCAGCTCCCGCACGCATCTGAAACTTCGCCAAACCGCGAAGTTCCGCGATGCGGCTAGCCAGATCCTATCTCGAAGCCGAGCGGTGAACCGCCGCCCCAGTTCGCCGCGAGGCCAAATGTCAGATGCTTGGCGCGAGGTTGTTAAACCTGCACTAAAAGATCGACGTACAGACAGCGATCGCACGCTGAACCGCAGGTAAAAATCGGCGGCCCATGCCGTGCACAAGTGCGAAGCTTTCCGAACCCGTCTGACTGACAATCTGGCGCGCAATGAGTGAGTCCGGAAAACCATCGAGACTCCACACAGGCAGGACACCGACACCAACATTGTGCTGAACAAGCGCAATGATTGCAGGCACGTCGGAGCTATCGGCAACAATGTTGCACTGGGCATCCACGGAACGAAATTCCTGAAGGACGCGTTCGTAGAAGCCGGGGCCGGAACTCCGCCGAAGAACAACCAGCCGCTTCCCTGAGAGATTTGCAAAACTAAGACTAGGTGCTCGTGCCAGGTCGTCGTTCGTTCGCCGATATAGAGCCGCGAACTGAAGCTCCGCCAAAGGATGAACGGCAAGTGCAGGATTTGACACGGGCAGGTGCGTGAGGGCGAAATCGATCGCCCGACGCTCAATCATATCTTCGAGCAAGCGTGGCTCGCCCTGATGGAGGGAGAAGGTGACCGACGGTAGCTCTGCACCTAGAGCTGCGACGGTACGCGCAACGGGCTCGATCCCTGCGGCGACGAACCCTACCCTGACTCGACCACTCACGCCCCGACCAAGGGCCGCCATTTCCTCGCCGATTTCGTTCGCACTATTCAACAGCTGACAAGCACGCTCGTAAAGCGCGAGTCCGGTGTCAGTCACCAAAAGCCCGCGGCCTGTGCGTTCAAACAGAGAAACGCCCCATAGCGCCTCCAGCTGTTTAATCGATACGCTCAAGGGCGGTTGCGCAATATGCAGCACCTCTGAGGCGGCCGCGAGCGATCGGTGCTCGACAACCGTCTTGAAGTACAGAAGCTGACGCAGATTCATCCCCAAGCCTCGTTCTGATGGGCAACGGTAATGATACCCCGAAGGAGCGCGCCGAAAGACCGCGTTCCGATTTTTATAAGGATGATTACAAGTTTCGTACTGGCGCAAACCTTCGCCGAAGCGTTACCTTGCCTGCATGAATGAGGAAAAAATCAACCACGCCCCCATGATTGCTCCGATTCAACCGCGTGGCGTGCACGAGCCGTCACTAGTTTTGCCAATAAGTGTCGCGACAGTTATCAACGGCCGAAACCTCGAATCCAAATGCGAGACCGCTATCGAGCTTCTGACTCACGAGGACGCCGGCTTCCCTCATGTCGCTCACCTAAGTTCGGGTGAGCTTCAGCTTGACACGCAGGGACGGCTACGCGTTGCGTTGTGGTCGTCGTCGCAAACCACCGCAAATCTTCGTCGCACATGTGTAACCACCTTAATGTTCGCTTGTCCTGATGGGCTCTATGAAGTTCGCTGCCGTTGTATTGCGTCCACGCTGCTACCGGGTCACGCTGCACTCCACGCTTTCCTCCTGCAACCAATAAGCATCCGGGACAAATCCGCTCCCTACGCGCAGGTGCTCTCGGGGATCCGTTATCGCCTCGTTGACCGCGATACCACTTTGCAGCGCTGGTACGCCGTGCAGGCTGCACTTTCCGGCTGTTTTTGACGCATGTGTGCCGTGCCATACGCGTTTCGTATCAGTGGTTATGGCAACGGTAATAGCCCCCCGACGACCTGGTCTCTAGAATCTTAATCAATCAGGGAGGTCGTTATGAAACGCATCGTCGTGGGCATTACGGGCGCTACAGGCGCACCGGTTGCCGTGCGGATATTAAAGTTCTTGCGGGACATGGACGTCCAGGTGCATCTCGTCGTTTCTCAATGGGCGCGGGCAACACTGCAGCAAGAGTGCGGCATCAGTGTTCGGGCACTTTCAGAGTATGCACACACCGTCCACGACGCCCGGGACCAGGGCGCATCAATATCGAGTGGCTCGTTTCATACAGATGGAATGATCATTGTTCCCTGCAGCATGAAGACGCTAGCTGCAATCCGCGTCGGTTATGCAGACAACCTCATCGCCCGCTCTGCCGATGTCACCCTCAAAGAGCGTCGTAAGCTGATCATCGTGGCACGCGAGACGCCGCTTAGCTCAATTCACCTCGAGAACATGCTGCATCTCTCCAACCTTGGAGCGGTCATCTTTCCGCCGACCCCCGCCTTTTACAACAACCCAGCCAATCTCGACGAGATGCTGGACCACCTTGCGGTCCGCATTCTCGATCAGTTCCACCTAGATCACCCGGCCGCAAAACGATGGACGGGGATGAAACAGGTTCTTCAACAGGAGTAGAAAACACCATGGCATATCAGGACTTGCGCACCTATCTGGACGCGCTCGCCAAAGAAGGACAACTCATCCAGCTCAAGGATCCGGTTCTTCCCGAGCCGGATATCAGCGCGGCGGCCTGCGCGGTCAACAAGCTTGGCGAAACTGCACCTGCCTTGCTTTTTGACAACATCCAGGGCTACACGGACGCACGCATTGCGATGAACGTTCACGGTTCCTGGTACAACCACGCCCTTATGCTGGGCATGCCTAAAGAGACACCCCTAAAGGAACAGTTCCACGAGTTCGTCCGCCGTTACGAGACCTATCCCGGTGTCGTCGACGAACGCGAAACTGCGCCGTGGCAAGAAGTTGTCGTCGACAAAGACATCAACCTGTTTGACATCCTTCCGCTGTTCCGCCTCAATCATGGCGACGGCGGCTTCTATATCGACAAGGCGTGCATCGTGTCGCGTGATGTCACCGATTGGGAAAATCCCAACACACAGAATGTCGGGATGTATCGCCTTCAGGTGAAAGGAAAGAATCGCATCGGTATCCAACCGGTGCCTGCACACGACATCGCGATTCATCTGCGCAAAGCCGAGGAGATTGGCGAAGATCTGCCCATTGCAATCTGCATCGGTAACGACCCGCTGATCAGCACAGTCGCCGCGATGCCTATCCTCTATAACCAATCCGAATACGAGATGGCCGGCGCTCTCGCGCAAGAGCCGTATCCGGTCGTCAAAGCGCAACATACGGGACTGCAGGTTCCTTGGGGCTCGGAAATTGTGCTCGAGGGCAAGATTCTCTCGCGAGTGCGCGAAGGTGAGGGACCGTTTGGCGAGTTTACGGGTCATTACTCCGGTGCTCGCCAGATGCCGGTAGTCGAAATAACTAAGGTATCGCATCGTCGTAATCCTCTATTCGAGCATCTGTACCTTGGCATGCCGTGGACGGAAATCGACTACCTGATGGGTGTGAACACATGCGCTCCGCTACATGTCCAGCTGAAGGAAGCATTCCCGGAAGTACAGGCGGTCAACGCCCTGTACACCCATGGGCTCGTGGTCATCGTCTCGACGAAGCGACGCTTTGGTGGCTTCGCGAAAGGCGTCGGCATGCGTGTGCTGACAACGCCGCACGGCTTCGGTTACGCAAAGCTGGTGATCGTTGTGGACGAAACCATTGACCCGTTCAATTTGCCACAAGTGATGTGGGCGCTGTCGACGAAGTTCAATCCGCAGTATGACCTCGTTACGGTTCCGGGTCTGTCGGTCCTGCCGCTCGATCCCGCATCCGACCCGGCCGGTATGACGCACAAGCTCGTCATAGACGCGACGACCCCTGTTGCTCCAGAAGAGCACGGCCATTATTCACAGGAACTGAGCGATCCGATCAACACAGAAGAGTGGGTCGAGAAGTTGCGCAATATGCTCTCCCCGGCTTAAAGGAAAATAAAATGAGTAAGAAGCATGTCTGTCCCCGCTGCGAGTCCGTCAAGACGGAAACGTTGACGCAATCTCCCGTCCCCGGTGTGTGGGAGGTGTACCACTGCGAAGAATGCTTCTTCGCATGGCGCAGCACCGAGCCCGAGTTCATCACCGACCCGGCGAAGTACAACCCAGAGTTCAAGCTCAACCGTGCGGAGCTGGATAAGGCGGACGTAATGCCGGCAGTACCGCCGCTTCGCAACCTGTAACAGCTTGACCGCAGCTCATTGATAGATGCCCAGCGCTGCCTGGGCGTCTGAACGCCGGGAACACGGACGAATGACGCATGTGTCACCGTCTCATTATTTCAGAAACGTTTGAGGTTCCAAAAAATGAAGGTGCTTAACAAGGCAATCGCGGTACTTGGTGCACTGGTGCTGCCCGTTGCAGCTCTTGCGCAATCGTCACAACCCGTTTCCCGGGAGCAGGTCAAAGCCGAAATGTCTCAACTGGAGGCTGTCGGCTACAACCCCGCGAGCCGCAATGACGCCAGCTACCCTGCCGAAATCCAAGCGGCTCAGGCACGTCTCTCGGCCCCAGCAACCGCGGCAACCGATACGACGACGTCTTCATATTCCCCACCGATCGTAGTCAATCATTAAACTGAACGCGGGCCGTCTCGAGCGGCTGCGCCATACAAAACCGCGCATTGCAGCTACCCTCATGGTTTTTCGACATAGCCAATCAAGGCCTCGCAGCGCATGCAGCGCAATCGCGTCTGAATTCGGAATACAATGCCCCCAGCGGCTGACAGCTACAACGGTATCCCGCAATGTCGGTGCGTTCAAATACGCCAACAGACCTGCAACCGATATGCATTTGAAGTGTATCGGCTTCTTCCGCATTCACGCCTCAGCAACTACGAACCCTGATCGTTGACGTGCTTGACGCTGCCCCCTGAAACGCATAAGCGCACTATCGAGCACACCGAGGCGTCCCTCGGCGACACTGTGTTTGATGCTGTAACCGCCATCGTGCATCCCGCGGACACACACTCAAATCACTAGGCTAACGAGCCCCCGTGCGTGCGGATTTGGCAACCTAAGCCAAGTGTTTGGGCATCGCTCTTTTGAACGCAGGAAAATGCGCACCAGTCGGGGCAACATCGAGCCCAACACCCGAATGAGGAGCCTGACCTGTATTCGGGCTTGATAGGGACTACGGCCAGCCCACCACGTTGCCAATGCTAGCCGTCTCTGTCGGTGCTTTCGGCACTATGCAGAACCGCGCTGCCGACCACAACTGATGAAATTTATCTTGAGATTCAATCCCACTTACCTTCGCCGCCCACTAGTTCTTTGCGCCGCGGCCGTCTCGTTGCCCGCATCCGCGCAAAGTAGTGTCACCCTGTACGGGAACGTCGACGAAGCCATCGTGTACGCGAACAATCAGAACGGCCATTCGAACTTGTACCTGCGTCAAGGCAATCTGTATGCGTCCAAGTTCGGGTTCAAGGGGATGGAGGTGCTCAGTCCGACGTTGAGCGCGATTTTCGACTTGCAGCAGGGCTTCGATCCCGGAACCGGCGCCGAGCAAACGGCCGGGCTGGCTCTCAACCGCTATGCGTATGTCGGACTGCAGGACACACAGGCCGGTACGGTGGCTTTAGGCCGTCAGTACACACCGTACTATCTGCTCGTAGGCACGCTAGGGCCAGTGACCTACCTGACCGGAGCGACCGGCGCACATCCCGGCGATATCGACGGGTTCGATACCGACATTCGCGCAAACAATTCGGTAACGTACGCGTCCCCGTCGATCCATGGGATTCGGGGCAGCGTGCAGTACGGGTTCGGAGGCGTGCCCGGCAGCGTGCAACGTGGCAGTCTCATCAGCGCTGCGCTGCGGTATGACGGCGGTCCGCTCGCGATCGGGGCCGCCTATCTCAGGATGTACAACACGGGCAACACTGTTGGATTCGACCCGAACGGCAGCTCGCAATTTCCTCACTCAGCGCTGAACAACGGCTATCTGTCGGCACGAGTCGTCCAGCAGGTCGCGGCTGCCGCCAACTATACAGTTGGCGATTTCGTGTTCGGTCTGAGCTATTCGAACGTGGTTTATCAGCCGGATGGCAATTCGCTTTTCGGCGATGCCGCCGTGTTCAACACCTACGGTGCGCTGGTGAGTTATCGGGTGAGCACCGCGGTCGATTTAGCCGCTGGCTATAGCTACACGCGCGCGTCATCCGCCAATGGCATCGACGACGCGGCCCGCTACCAGCAGGTCTCGCTAAAGGAGCTGTACCACTTTTCCAAACGCACGACTTTGTATGCTTTGCAGGCCTATCAGCACGCCTCGGGTAAAACGCTCGGTGTTGGCGGTAGCGGCGATATCATCGATGCACGACCGATCGTTGGGGACTCGCAGAACACGACGCCATCGTCGACGCCGAATCAGTTTGTCGCGATGTTCGGGCTGGCTATCGCTTTCTGATAAACCGGGAGCTCGTCACCCTGAATTGCGCGCTCGAGGCGTTTCGCGACGGCCGCAGCGTTATCATGCACACTGCGCGCGATCCGCGCGTCGGCGAGATGCTGGACGCACTCTTGGCACAAGGCATGACCCGCGACGATGCGCGTCATCGCGGTGGCCGCACGCTCGGACAGCAGCTCGGAGGGATCGCGGATGCCGTGCTGAAGGCCCTGCAGTTGCGTCGTCTGATTCTGTAGGGCGGCGATACGTCAAGCCGAGTCACGCAGGTGCTCGGAACAGATGCGCTCGAAATCGACACGCGCCTGACGCTGGGGGCGCCCTTGTGTCGCGTGATCTCCGAAAAACTACGTCTGCGTGACCCCAAGGAGCACTGAGAGGCGGGCAGACAGGCGATGCGGGATTCTTCGTCGGTCGGGAGACGGGAATGTCACGTGATATTCGCCGAGTGACGCATGCGTTCACGGGCGGCGAGGTCCCTCTACATCGCCTTTTTTTCGTTCTCGTCAGTCGCGATTTCGTTGCGGCTGGCGTGCAGCCGTGTGCATCTGATCAATTTTCCTAAATCACCCACTCACCAACACCTAGGGAAGGTCTGCACATCGCGTTTTCAGAGCGCCGATCTCTTGCCACTTGGACCGAGTCAGAGATGAGAATCTACCGACAGGTTGGTCGTCTGGCTTTTGAACCGCGACGCCCCTTGTTTGCTGAGACTTGTGGCCTCAATCTCCGAGCATTTCACGCTTTCCGCAAAGCCTTACGTGCCATCCACAGGTTGCCCAGCGCAAATAGTGTCGTGGTCTGGGCGGTGTTTTTCATCAACGCCCGGTACCGGGTCTTCGTGTAGCCAAACTGCTGTTTGAGGACTCGGAACGGATGCTCGACCTTGGCGCGGATGCCGGCCTTCAGACGTTCAATCTGATCGTATATCGCGTACAGACGATCGTTCAGGTCCAGTTCTCTACGCCTGCCTGGCCGCATCGCGACATGCCAGCGAACCGCGTTTGCCTTGCAGCGCTTTTCGATACCCTGATATCCGGCGTCAGCGTACACATCCGTTTCCTCGCCGTGCAACAACGCTTCGGCCGCGTTGATGTCGTGAACGTTGGCCGCAGTACCGATGACGGTGCGCGCCAGCCCCGACTCTGCGTCCACGCCGACATGCGTTTTCATCCCGAAGTACCACTGATTTCCCTTCTTCGTCTGGTGCATTTCCGGGTCTCGTGTACCAGAGCCGTTCTTCGTCGAGCTGGGTGCAGAGATCAAGGTAGCGTCGACCGCCGACCCTGTTTTAAGCATCAAGCCTTTCTCGCTCAGGATCTCATTGACCAGCGTGAGCATCTGCGCAGCCAGGCCGTGCGTTTCGAGCAGGTGGCGGAACCGGAGAATCGTGCTCTCGTCCGGCAAACGCGTCATCCCCTCGTCTAGCCCCGCAAACTCACGATACACTGGTACGTCATAACGCGCCTCTTCCATCGCCGGGTCTGACAGACCAAACCACCGCTGCATGAAGTGGATCTGCAGCATCGTCGCAATCGGGAACGGCGGCCGTCCAGTCTTACCCTTCGGATAGTGCGGTTCGATCAACGCAATCAACCTCGACCATGGCACAACGCGCCTCATCTCGTCGAGAAATTCCCGTTTGCGTGTACGTTTCGTTGACAGATCCAGACCAAGACCAAGCTGCGTCATCGAAGAACCTCTTAGACTTTCCTATCTACCAGGATAGTCTACCCGTACGTCGGCGCCAGGACTTTTGCAGACCTTCCCTTGCCTTTTCTCATTTCCACTGCGGAGAAAACGGCCCTACGACAGGGAAATGCGTACAGGATTATCGTGAGCGCCGATCACGCAGGATGCCGGTGTATGTCGGACCATGCGCATACAAGCCGTCGACTTTACCTGAGTCGCGCCGTCCGGGAGGGCGACTCACCAAAGCGCTCCTTATAGCTCTGCGCGAAGCGTCCAAAGTGGGTGAAGCCGCAATCGAGTGCGATGCCCGCGATGCGTACGTCCGCAGACGTCGCAAGAATGAGTTCACGCGCGCGATCCAGTCGAATCTGCCGCAGATAGTGCATCGGGCTGGTCTGACGGAAGCGCATGAAGCCGTCGCATAACGTGCGTACCGGCACACCCACCGCGTCGGCGAGTTCGGCAAGCTGCAAAGGCGAGCCAAGGCGGGCGATCATCACGTCCTCGGCCCGGCGAACGAACCCCGGCGTGATGCCCGGGCGCAGCACGGAGGTGGCCGGAGCGTCGCGCTCGGCGGACCCCGCCGCGAGCAGATTGACCAGCAGCGACTCGACGTGCTCGCCCACGCGAGCATTGCCGCACGCGCTCGCGAGCAGATCCGGTGAACTGGCGATCAGCTTCAACTGGTCTTGCCATGCGCGCATCGCGCCGCTCGCGAAGCGCACGAGTGCGCCGCCCGGTTCCGCGCCGAGCGTCGCGTCGTGCGGCAAAGCGGCGGGATCGATACGTAATACGAGCTGCTCGCACTGTGGCGAGAGCTTCGCACTGAAAGACTCACCGGGTGCGCGAACCACGCCTTGCCGGTCGTTGACTTCGATGGTACGGCCCGCCGCTTTCACCTCCGCGCTGCCGGACACGCAAAACATCAGCAGGTAATAGCCGTCCACCGCTTCGACGTCGACATGCATGCCGCTGCCGAAGCCGATCGTGCCGATTCCGAGCCGGCCGATCTTCACGAAATCCATATGCGAGCGCCCGCTGCCGTCGCCGAATGGCGCCAGCGAATGGGGCTGCATCACGCGCGAAATGAGTTCGCGCGTCTCGTCCAGGTCCTTCGACTCGAACAGACGATGATCGCGCAGCGCATGAGGACGGAAATCGGAGCGGGTCATGACGACGAAGGATAAGGTGCCCAGTTCCGGCCGCAACGGGTTTCGTTCAGAAAACTGCCTGAATCGGACAGGCGGCGCGAGTACTGCCAGAAGCGGATAGCACCACTATTTTGGATCTCCAAAAATAAGTCCGCAGCCGTCAAAAAAGCTGTTTGCAAGCGACGGTCCCTCATACAGGCAGTACCCAGCAATCTAGCGGAGTCATCAGCATGGAAATGGCCGAAACGCCCGTGCGCATTATCAGCAACAGGGATACGGATCACGTCGTGTTCCCGCACGACGACGGGTCGCGTGTACCGTACAAGGTATTCAGTTCGCAAGCAGTGTACGAGCGTGAGCAGGAGCGCATATACCGCGGCCCAACCTGGAATTTCGTTGCACTGGAAGCGGAAATTCCGCAAGCCGGCGACTATAAAAGCACTTTCGTCGGCGACACGCCGGTGGTCGTCACACGTCTGGAGGACGGTGCGCTTTCGGCGTGGGTGAACCGCTGCGCGCACCGTGGCGCTTCCGTGTGCCGCAAGGCGCGCGGCAACGCCACGTCGCATACCTGTGTGTATCACCAGTGGAGCTTCGACAATAGCGGCAACCTGCTCGGCGTGCCGTTCCGTCGTGGCCAGAAGGGCATGACGGGCATGCCCACTGACTTCGATCCGAAGAATCATGGCCTGCGCAAGCTGCGCGTGGACAGCTATCGTGGCCTCGTATTCGCGACTTTCAGCGACGAGGTCGTGCCGTTGCCCGAGTATCTGGGTTCGGAAATGCGCCCGTGGATCGATCGCATCTTCCACAAGCCGATCGAATATCTCGGCTGCACGAGGCAGTATTCGAAGTCGAACTGGAAGTTGTACTTCGAGAATGTGAAGGATCCGTATCACGCGAGCATGCTGCATCTGTTCCATACCACCTTCAACATTTTCCGCGTCGGCATGAAGGCGCGCTCGATCCCGGACGCAACGCACGGTCTGCATAGCATCATCACGGTGACGAAAACAGGCGAAGACACCTCGGCGGCGTACAAGCAGCAGAACATCCGCTCGATGGACGAGGGCTTCTCGCTCGAAGACGATACCGTGCTCGGCCACATCTCCGAGTACGAGGAAGACACGACGAACCATATTCAACCCATCTTCCCGCAGCTCGTGATCCAGCAGATCCACAACACATTGGTTGCGCGCCAGTTGTTACCGAAGGGTCCGAATAATTTCGAACTGATTTTCCATTTTTTCGGCTACACGGACGACACGCCGGAACTGCGGGCTCTGCGCGTCAAGCAGGCGAATCTCGTGGGGCCTGCCGGCTATATCTCGATGGAAGACACCGAGGCCACCGAACTCGTGCAACGCGGCACGATTCGCGACGGCGACGCGACGTCGGTGATAGAGATGTCACGCGGCAATCCCGAACAGCAGGACACGGTGATTACGGAAAGCCTGATTCGCCGCTTCTGGGTCGGGTATCAGCAATTGATGGGCTATTAAACAGGCATGCACATGGAAGCGATGAAATTGTGGTTCGAATTGCACATGCTGCAGAACCAGTACATCAGCAATCTCGACAACGACCGGCTCGAAGCATGGCCGACGCTATTCACCGAGGACTGCACGTACGAGATCGTGCCGAAGGAAAACGCCGACATGGGGTTGCCGATCGGCATCATTCACTGCACGAACCAGCGCATGCTGCGCGATCGCGTGGTGTCGCTGCGTAACGCGAACATCTATGAAGACCACACGTACCGGCATATGACGTCGGGCCTCGTCGTCACGGGAGAGAAAGACGGCGTGATCGAAACCGAGAGCAGCTACGTGGTGGTGCAGACGCGTTCGAATGGCGAGTCCGACGTGTATCAGGCGGGCAAGTATTACGACTGCGTGGTGCGTACGCCCGAGGGGCTGCGCTATCGCAGCAAGCGCGTGGTGTACGACACGTCGCGCGTGCAGACGCTGCTCGCCACCCCGATCTGACGGAGCCCCTATGGAACAGACACTCGAAAACTGGCAAACCATCGGGACACTCGACGATTTTGTCGAAGGAGAACCGGCCGCCATCATTGCAGGCGAGCGGCAAGTCGCGGTTTTCCGGCTCGGCGACGAAGTTTTCGCGCTGAACGATCTATGTTCGCATGGCCACGCGCGTCTGTCGGACGGCTATGTGGAAGACGGCTGTGTCGAATGTCCGCTGCATCAAGGGCTGATCGATATTCGCACTGGCGCGCCGCGTTGCGCACCTATCACCGAGCCGGTGCGTGCGTTCCCGATTCGTGTCGTCGATTCGCGGGTCGAGATTCATGTCGACTGATCGCCATGTGATCGTGGGCGCGGGCCATGCCGCGCGGCGCGCGGCGGAAACGTTGCGCGAACGTGATCCGAACGCGCGGATCGTCATGCTCGGCGAGGAGCCGCATGCGCCATACGACCGCCCGGTGCTCTCGAAAGACGCCTTGCTCGTGGAGGGTGGCGAACAGAGGGCGTTCATTCGCCGGCCAGACTGGTACGCCGCACATGATATCGAATTGCGACTGGCGACCACGGTCGAGTCGATCGACCGTGCGCGCAGCGAGGTGAGGTTGCACGGTGGCAGTCCGATCGGATACGACAGGCTGCTGCTTGCAACCGGGTCGCGCGTGCGCAGATTTGCCGGACCCGTGGACCACCGTGTGCCGCTTCACTACGTGCGCACGCTGGCCGACTCGCTGGCGCTGCGAAGCGCGCTCGGGTCGGGCAGGAAGGTCGCGATTCTGGGCGGGGGTTTCATCGGGCTGGAAGTTGCGGCTTCAACGACCCGGGCGGGTTGCGAGGCGACGGTGATCGAGCCGGCGGCGGCACTGCTGCAGCGATCGCTGCCGCCAGCGGCGGCGCATTTCGTCGCAGCACTTCACGCGCGGCATGGCGTGACGCTCAGGCTCGACGAAACGCCGTTGAGCATCGGCTACGAGAATGGCCGCGCACTGATTGAAACAGATCGTGGGACGCTCGAGGCAGATATCGTCGTGGTAGGGATCGGCGTGTTGCCCAACGTCGAACTGGCGCGCGAGGCGGGGTTGCAGGTGGACAACGGCATTGTGGTGGATGCCCGGTGCCGCACGGCCGACCCACGTATTTTCGCGGCGGGTGAAGTGACCATGCATTTCAATCCGCTGCTGGGTCGTCACGTTCGGATCGAGTCGTGGCAAGTGGCGGAAAATCAGCCCGCCATTGCAGCGGCGAACATGCTTGGCGTTGCGCAGGAATACGTCGAGTGGCCGTGGCTTTGGTCCGATCAGTTCGACTGCAATATCCAGACGCTTGGCACCATCGATGCGTCGCACACGCTGATCGCGCGCGGCGACACGCATAACGGCCCGTTTAGTCTGCTCGCGCTCGACGCGGACAGGCGTTTGCGCGCGGTGGTCGCGATCAACTCGGGTCGGGATATGGGCGCCTGCAAGCGGCTCGTTGCGTCCGGCAAGGTGCTCGATCCCGCACTGCTTGCCGACCCTGCAGTGGGTCTGCGATCGTTGCTGTGACGTGAGGAAGGTGTGGCGATGTCAGGCGCGATGCTGCATTCGCTCACGACGGCGCCGGTTTTCCGAATGCGCCCGGAAAAGACGCTCGGCCATTCGATCAGGTCTTCGGCCTGCTCGTCGAAATCGTCCCCCGACACATTCTCGAGATTGTTGCGAAAGAAGCGGCTGTCCTCGCGGAGGCTGGCCCCCGATCTCCAGCTATTTGCCGTTGCTGTCATAACCGGATTTTCGGGTTGGCAGGCCATTCCAAACTACGATTGCCTCAAGTCGTGAACGATCCAATCGAGACATGACTGTGCAAGCTCGTCGAGACTCCGTCCGGCAAGCGTCAGCACCTGAAGACGGCGCTGCGTCAGAAGCGGATTGTCGAATGGAATGGCCTTCATTCGATCCACGGCAAGTCGCTTCGCGACGGAAACGTAACCTGACGGCATGATCGCCTCCGGCACCGCCAACTCGAAGCGGTACAGCGCGGCGACATACCGGCTCGTCATCAGCGGCGTGATCTCGACATTCTCGACGTTGCAGGCGATGTCGAAGAGCTGTCGATTCGTCGTGCCCTTATCCTGAAGCAATACCGGGTACGAACTGAGATCCTTGAGCGCGATCTTCGTCTTGCCCGCAAGCGGATGCGTCTCGTGCATCAACGCCATGACCGGCGCGCGCTGCGTGAACTGCACAACGACACCCGGTTCGGGTTTGAAGCTGAATGCGAGCGCGATCGACGCCTCTCCCGACAGAATCATCTGGCTGGCGCGCTCCGACGGCACGACTTCAAGCTGAATCGCGACATCGGGATGGTCCTGGCAAAAGGCACCCAGTGATACCGGCAGAAAGTCGAATGCAAAACCTTCCGTGCAGGCAATCGTGAGCGTGCGCGCTCGCCGCCTCTCCTCGCCCTGAATTTCGTCGAATACGGCCTGCGCATCGGAAACGGTACGTTGCGCGTGACGCAACAGCAGGCGTCCCGCATGCGAGAGCACCATGCCGCGCGCATGACGCTCGAACAGAGGCACGCCGATATCGCCCTCCAGCTTGGCGATATGGCGGCTCAGCGCCGACACGGTCAGGCCGAGCTTCTCGGTAGCGGACGTGAGCGAGCCCGCCTGGGCCACGACCGAAAAGTAGTAAAGCGATGGCTCCATCAACTTGCGCATGGCGATGCTCGGAACGCGGGGAACCGATGAGGTTTGACGTACTCGCAAATGTACCTTGTTTGATTGCGAATACAAAAACACTTCGACGCGGCTAATCTGCATGCAGCCGATCAAAAAACACGCAACCGATATGTCCCGACAAAGCGCCATCACCCAAGCCCACTCGCACTTCGACAGCGGTGCCTTCCTCGACACCCTTAGCCGCCGCGTCGCGCTCGCAACGGAAAGCCAGCGTGCCGACGCCGCACCGCTCCTGCGCCGCTACCTTTCCGAAGAGATCGGAAGCCAACTGGGCTCACTCGCCTTCACCTACGAAATAGTGGAAAACCCGGTGTCCGGCATGCCGCCATTTCTCGTCGGAGAACGCATCGAATCGCCGGAATTGCCGACCGTGCTCCTGTACGGGCACGGCGACGTCGTCGGCGGAGACGCGGCCAACTGGAGCCATGGCCGCTCGCCCTGGCAAGTAAAGATCGAGGGCGACCGGTGGTACGGACGCGGCATCGCCGACAACAAGGCGCAGCATTCGATCAACCTCGCCGCCCTTGCGGCTGTCTTCGCGGAACGCGGCGAACTGGGCTTCAACGCGAAGATCATCTTTGAGATGGGCGAGGAAGTGGGCTCGCCGGGACTCGACGCCGTTTGCGCGACATTGCGCCAGCGACTGAGCGCCGATGTGTTGATCGCCTCCGACGGCCCGCGCCAGCGAGCCGCTTCGCCGACCGTGTTCCTTGGCTCGCGTGGGGCGCTGCATTTCCGGCTGGCGCTGACCAATGCGTTCGGCGCGCGCCACTCCGGCAACTGGGGCGGCGTGCTCGCCAATCCGGCGACCGTGCTCGCGAATGCGCTCGCGAGTCTCGTCGATGGTCGCGGCCGTATCCGCATCAACGGCCTGTTGCCGCCCGCCATTGCGCCGCAGATACGCGCGCGCGTCGCGCATCTGGAAATCGGCAACGACGAGGGCGATCCGCCTCTGTCGCCGAATTGGGGCGAACCCGGTTTGACTCCCGCGGAGCGCGTCTTCGCGTGGAACACGCTCGAAGTGCTTGCGATGCAATCAGGCAACGTCGCCAACCCTGTCAGCGCGATTCCGCAGTCGGCTGAAGCGGTGTGTCAATTGCGCTTCGTCGTGGGCACGGACTGGAAACGCGCCAGGGAACTGATCGAAGCGCATCTCGCGCGGGAAGGCTTCGATGGCGTCGAAGTCACCATCGAGGCATCGGGCGCGGCAACGCGCCTCGATCCAGATAACCCTTGGGTGGCGTTCACCGAACGGTCCATAGAAACCTCGACCGGCAAACCGGTCACCCTGCTGCCGAACCTCGGCGGCACGATCCCGAATGAATCGTTCGCCGACACGCTCGGACTGCCGACCATCTGGATTCCTCATTCGTATCCCGGCTGCCGTCAACACGCGCCCGACGAGCACGTGCTCGCGCCCGTCATGCGCGAAGCGCTGGAACTGATGACCGGCGTCTTCTGGGATCTCGGCGAGCCCGGCGTGCCCCTCAACCGCTGACCGCTTTCCTCATCCCGACCTTTACCCCTCACCCGGAACACACACCATGGATTCGACTGTCATTGACGATGACGTGCGCCACCCGGACCCGAAACCCATGCGGCGCCTGATCGTCGCGACGAGCATCGGCAACGCGCTCGAATGGTTCGATTTCGCCGCGTACGGATTCTTCGCCGTCACCTTATCGAAACTGTTCTTTCCCGCGCACGACGAAACCGTCTCCCTGCTCATGACGTTCGGCACCTTCGGCCTGTCGTATGTGTTCCGGCCGCTCGGCGCCCTTCTGCTCGGACGCTATGCGGACCGGCGCGGACGCAAGGCCGCGCTCCTCGCCGCGCTCGCGCTGACGACCGTTGGCACGTTCATTTGCGCCGTCATTCCGACTTATGCGCAGATAGGGCTCGCCGCGCCGATCGGCTTGATGGCCGCGCGCATTCTCATCTCCTTCTCGACTGGCGGCGAGTTCGGCAGCGGTACCGCGCTGATGATCGAGCAGAAGAGCAAGCGCAAGGCGTATCTCGCGAGCTGGCAATTCTCGAGTCAGGGCATGAGCACGGTGCTCGCATCGTGCGCGGGTCTCGCCCTCAGCACGCAATTGTCGCCGGCGCAGATCGAGTCCTGGGGATGGCGCACGCCGTTTCTCTTCGGGCTGCTGGTCGCGCCGGTAGGCCTGTACATCCGCAAGCATATCGACGATACGCTGCCTGGCGCGGCACACGGCTCGGCTCATGCCACGGCACGCAATCAACCCGTGCGCGAGCTGCTCGCGCATTGCAAGGGCCGCATTCTACTGGCCGCGGGCATCATGGCCGTGTCGACGGCCGCGAGTTATCTCATGATCCTTTACATGCCGACGTACGCGGTCAAGCAACTGCATCTGCCGGCATCAACAGGCTTCGCCGCGACCGTCGTCACCGGCGCCATCCTGATGCTGTTCACGCCGATCATGGGCCATCTTGCCGATCGCTACGGGCGCAGCCGCATGATGCTGCTCTCTGCCGTCGCCACGCTCCTCACGATCTATCCATGCTTCGCCTGGCTGTTGTCGAGCCCGTCGTTCTCCGTGCTGATGACGATCATGGTCCTTGCGGGCGTGTTGAAGGCGATCTACTTCGGCCCGCTCGCGGCGGTGTTGTCCTCGCTCTTTCCGACCCACATGCGAAGTACAGGCCTTGGATTCAGCTACAACATCGGCGTGATGGTGTTCGGCGGATTCACACCGTGGCTCGTCACCGCGATGATCGGCGCGACGCACAACCCGCTGTCGCCGGCGTTCTACCTGATGGCGTGCGCGGTTTTGAGCCTCGCCTGCATCGCGATTTATCACTACAAGCTCACCAAGCACATCTGAAACATGAACGACCCTCTGAATGACCTCACATCCGATTTCAGCGGCTGGCTGATGTATCACTCGGTTGGCGTCTATCCGGGCCACCGCGAAGCGATGAAGCAGGCGCTCGCGGACTTCGCCACGACATGGTGCGCACCCGACGACACACGCTGGGACGCCGCCCTCGCGGCACGCGCAAAACTGTTGTCGGACTGGGCGGCGCTGATCGCCGCGCCGGACGCGAACGTATTCGGCGCACAGAACGTGACCGATGCCTTCGCACGTTATCTCGACGGCCTCGCGAACGACGTTCTGCGCAACCGCACCGTGCTGGTCGCGGCGGACTGCTTCCCGAGCCTGCATTTCCTGCTCTCGGGCCTGGCAGAGCGGCGCGGCTTCACGCTTCGCACCGTGCCGGTACGCGAAGGCGAAGATTACGTGCGCGACGAAGACTTCATCGAAGCCTGGAGCGGCGATGTCGCGCTCGCTCTGGTCACATGGGTGTCCTCGCTGACCTCGAAGCGCGTGAACCTTGCCGCGATGTGCGAGCAGGCACGCCGTCGCGGCAGCTTCGTGGCGCTCGACGTGACGCAGGGCATCGGCATTCTGCCATTCGATCTGAAAGAGACGCCTTTCGACTTCGTGTGCGGGTCAACGCTGAAGTGGCTGTGCGGCGCACCCGGGACCGGCTTGGGCTATATCGCGCCGGACACGCTGCAAAGAGCCGCCAAACCAGCGGTGCGTGGATGGTTCAGCCAGGAAGATCCGTTCAACTGGAACATCGACGCCTTCACGTATGCCTCGGATGCGCGCCGCTTCGATACCGGCACGCCCTCAGTGCTGCCGTTCGTCGCATCGCAGCCGGGCATGACGTGGATGCGCGCCCAGCCCAAGGGCAGCGTGCGTGCGCACAACCTTGAACTGTGTCATGCGCTGATCGCGCTCGCCCACGAAAAGGGTTATCGCCTGCTTTCCCCACGCACCGACGACGAACGCGGCGCGAGCATCATGGTCGAGCCGCCCGCGCATCTCGATGCGGCGAACATTGTCATTCAACTGAAGAGCGCGGGCCTGTTCGTCGATTCGCGCGGCCGCACGCTGCGTTTTTCTCCGGGCGTTTGCTCGACGCAAGCGGGCCTCGCGAGACTGGCGCAATGTCTGCCACGCTGATCACAGCGCGCACCTTCTCGCGGGCGCCGCGGCGCATGGGTATTGCCTGCGTGCTGACAGGGCCGCCGGGCTGCGCGAACCGCTAGCCACCCGCCCTTTCATCACTGAGACGAATTTCCATGAGCTCATCCTCTATCAATCGCGCTTCCACCGACGCCATCATCGAAGGCGTGCGCGGCATCGTCATGCCGATGCATTGCACCGATTTGCCCACCACGATGCAGTTCTTCATCGCTTGTCTGGGCTTCAGGCTCGACGCGATCTTTCCGGCCGACGCCCCTCGCACCGCCATGCTCTCGCGCGACGGCTTCACGTTGCGACTCGGACTCGACGTGGTCAATGGCAACACGCTCCAGGTGCTCTGCGACGATCCCGCGCAAATTCCTGGCGAAACGCGCGAAATCATCGCCCCGAATGGCGTAACGGTGCGTCTCGTGAATGCCAGCCCGCCGATGGTGCTGCCGCCCACGCGTCAACAGTTGGTGTTGTCGCGTATGGACGGCGACGCGCACTGGAGTGTCGGCCGTGCGGGCATGCGCTACCGCGATCTGCTCCCCGAGCGGCATGGCGGCGCGTTCATCGCATCGCACATCCGCATTCTCCAGGGCGGCCCGGTGCCCGATTACGTGCATTTCCACAAGATCCGCTTCCAGACCATTTTCTGCCGCAAGGGCTGGGTGCGCCTCGTCTACGAAGGACAAGGCGAGCCTTTCCTGCTCGAAGCGGGCGACTGCGTGCTGCAGCCGCCGGAGATCCGTCATCGCGTGCTGGAAAGTTCGGCGGGCGCGGAAGTCATCGAGCTCGGCAGTCCCGCCGAGCACATCACGATGGCCGATCATGCGATGACGTTGCCCTCGACTGTCTACGACCCCGAGCACGATTTCAACGGTCAACGCTTCGTGCGTCATGTCGCGAAGCAGGCGACGTGGACGCCGTGGAAATCCCCCGGATTCGTGGTGACAGACACGGGAATCGGCGCTGCGACACAGGGCCTCGCCGGCGTGCGCGTGGTTCGTCCGCAAGGCGAAGGACAGGAGGCATCGCGCATGCACGACACCGAGTTCTGCTTTTTCTTCGTGCTAGCAGGCAGTCTCGAAGTCGTTCAGGGCAACCAGACCTGGCATCTGCGCGCCGATGACAGCATCGCGATTCCGGGCATGTCGACTTATGCATTCCGCCGGTGCAGCGCGGATCTCGAACTGCTTGAAGTCACGCTGCCGGCCGATTTCTCACTCGTTTAAAGGTCTGGAGAAGCTTCCCATGATCGATCGCCATACTATCGCCTTCGTCTCAGGCGCGAACCGCGGCCTTGGGGCGCAGTTCGTCGCGCGGCTGCTTGCGCGTGGCGCCGGCAAGGTCTACGCCGCATCGCGCGGGGGTCTTGTCGAACACGATGATGCGCGTGTGATTCCAGTCACGCTCGATATCACCGATGAAACGAGCGTGGCGAATGCCGCACGTCTTGCCGGTGACACCACGCTGCTCATCAACAATGCAGGCGTGAACCACCAGTCCGCATTTTTGTCGCCGTTCGCAGTCGAGCATGCCCGCACCGAGATCGACGTCAATTTCCTGGGCACGTTGCGCATGGCACGCGCGTTCGCACCGGTTCTGATCGGCCGGCGCGGCGCGATGATCAACGTGTTGTCGATACTTGCGCGCGTCAGTCTGCCGGCAATGGGCTCACTGTGCGCATCGAAAGCGGCTGCGCTACGCCTTACCGAATCGATGCGCGCGGAACTCGCACCGCATGGCGTGAGCGTGCTCGCCGCGTTGCCCGGCGCCATCGACACCGACATGAGCCGCGACTTCGACGGCCCGAAGCTCGATCCCGCCTTTACCGCCGATTCGGTGCTCGACGCCTTGACGGGCGAAACGGGCGAGGTCTATATCGGCGCGATGGCGCAAGGCCTCGCGCAAGATCTGGCGCTCGACCGTGCCGCGACGCAGGCGCGAATTCTTTCCTTACCTTAAGGCGGACGGCAACATGGGTTCCTATATTGACATCGACAGTCACGACGGCCGGCGCTTTCGTGCTTATCACGCGACGCCGGCCCAAGGGTCCGCACCGGGCATCGTGCTGTTACAGGAAATTTTCGGCATCAACGGCTATATGCGGGAGATGGCGGATCGCTTCGCGGAAGAAGGCTATGTGGTGCTAGTGCCGGATCTGTTCTGGCGTATGAAGCCGGATGTCGAACTGGGCTACGGCGAAGCCGACTTCCGTGAAGCGCTCGGCTACAACGAAAGACTCGATGTCGATCTCGCGATAAGCGATATCGGCTCGACACTGAAGGCCTTGCGCGCACTGCCGATGCTGGCTGGCAGAGTTGGCGCGATCGGCTACTGTCTCGGCGGCAAACTCGCGATGCTTGCCGCCGCACGACTCGATCTGGATTGCGCCGTGAGCTACTACGGTGTCGGACTCGATGCCTACGTCGACGAAGTTCCGTCGATTCGCTGCCCGATGCTGTTCCACTTCGCCGGCGAGGATGCCCACTGCTCACCGGATGCGCGCGAAACGATGCTTGCAGCGTTCGCCGACCGTCCGCAACTGGATGCCCATGTATATCCGGGCTGCGAGCATGCCTTCGCGACACCGGGGCGCCCACACTTCGACAAGCCCGCAGCAACGATGGCTTACTCGCGCACGGTCGCGCTATTGCGCAGCACGCTGGGGCCGATTCACGACCTGAACATGCTTTGGGAGCGTCACTGCTACTATGAATTCGCGACCCGTGACGTCGATGCCATTATGCCGACGATGGTCGCGCAACCTTATGTCAACCATGTACCGACCATGACCGGCGGTGTCGGTCATGACGAACTGAAGCGCTTCTATCGCTATCACTTCGTGAATTCCAATCCGGAGGACACGCGGCTCATACCCATTTCGCGCACGATCGGCGCGGACCGCATCGTCGACGAATTCGTGTTCTGTGCGACGCACGATCGCGAGATCGACTGGCTGCTGCCGGGCCTTGCGCCGACGGGAAAATACTTTGAGGTGCCGATGCTCGCGGTCGTCTGCTTTCGCGGCGACAAGCTCTATAACGAGCATATCTATTGGGATCAGGCTTGCGTGCTCGTGCAAATCGGTGTGCTCGATCCCACCGGATTGCCGGTTAGCGGAATCCAGACCGCGAAGAAGTTAATCGACGAAACCCTGCCGACGAATACGCTCATGTCCAACTGGCCATCGAGCGAAAACAAGCCGATCTGATCTGTCACTGCCCCCGAAAGGCGCGTTGTCCGCATGCGGCAACGCGCCTTTCGTCATTTGCGCCGCAGTATGAAGCGTTGCGATTCCCGCAAATGCAGCTTGATAAATTTCGAATACCAGAATGTTTTGACGCAAGTAATGTTGCATGAGCGGTCAGTGCTGCTTGAACCCCATCCTCAATCGATCCTCACAACCCACTACTTCGCCATGCTAATCAAAATCAAGACGTTATCCGCCACCGCATTGATCGCTGCATGCGGTGCCGCCCACGCCAACGCCAGCTCTGTCACGTTGTACGGGTTGATCGACTACGGCGTGAATTACACGAGCAATAGCGCAGGCGGGCGCGTGATCGGCGGCGCGAGCGGCATCATGCAGGGCTCGCGGTGGGGCCTCAAGGGCGTCGAGGATCTGGGCAGCGGACTATCGGCCATCTTCCAACTCGAGAACGGCTTCGACCTCGGCAAAGGTACGGCCTTGCAGGGCGGCGCGCTGTTCGGCCGGCAGGCCTACGTGGGGCTGTCAAGCAAGACATACGGCACAGTGACGCTCGGGCGTCAGTACGATTCGCTCGTGACCTTCGTCGAATCGCGCATGAACTCCGCGAATTACGGCGGCGGCACGACCGCGCACCCGGGCGATCTGGATAACCTGAACAACAGCAAGCGCGTGAACAACTCGGTCAAGTACACGAGCCCCGAGTTCAGCGGCTTGACCGTGGGCGGCGTGTATGGTCTGGGCGGCCAGGCTGGCGACTTCGCGCGCAACCAGATCTGGTCCGTCGGCGCAGGCTATGAGTACGGCGCCTTCTCCGCGGGCGCCGCGTATATGAACGTGCGCAACCCGAATCAGTCATTCTTCACGGCTACGCCGACCAATGTCGCGGGCTCCGCTCTCAACAACATGACCGCAAGCCCGATCTACAGCGGCTACGCGTCGGCGCACTCGTATCAGGCCGTCGCCGCCGCCGGACGCTATACGCTCGGAGCGGCCACGTTTGGCCTCGTCTACAGCAACGTGCAGTTCAAGAATCTCGGCGACACTTCATCCGGCTCGAATCCGTTGCGGCTCACGGGCACCGCGAAGTTCGACACCGGTGAATTCAACCTCACGTACTTCTGGACGCCGTCCCTTGCCAGCGAGTTCGTCTACAGCTACACGCATGGCTCGGGGGTGGGGACCATCGGTAGCTCGGCGTACAACAACGTCTCTATGTCGCTCGACTACTACCTGTCAAAGCGCACCGACATCTACGTCCTCGGCAGCACGGAGTTCGCGAGCGGCACCGATTCCACCGGTCACGCGGCGCGTGCGACGCTCAACGCGCTGACAGCGTCATCGACGAACCGGCAGACCTTCGTCCAGTTAGGGATTCGGCACAAATTCTGACGTATCGTCAAGCACATCGTGTAGCAAGGTGAGCGCAGATGTCGGTCACCGCCCTGTTTCACTAAAGCGGAGCGGTGGCTACGCGAATTCCGACAGAGTCCGCCATGAACCAACTGATCGATCGTCGGCTCTCAATATAGCAACGGCCGCGTCGACGGCGGCCGCATTGTTTGTTGCCTGCTTCGTTACACCCACAGGGCAGTTGAAACCCTCAGCCAGTTGCAGCGCCGTCGCGCACGTGGGCGGGCGGCGCAGCTTCGCCAGCGGTGGCTGAGTCATGGTCGGTCGTGGCGGGCAGCGAAGCAATTTCCACGCGTCCCAGCGAAATCACGATGGCCGCCAGCACCAGCGATCCGGCAAAGAGCGCGAACGTGTAGAACGGATCGGGATTGACCGACGCAACCACGCCGACGATCACCGGCCCAAGTATGCCACCCACGCGGTTCAACCCGACGGCAACCCCCATCCCCGTGCCGCGCACTTCGGTCCGATAGCTCATCGCCTGATAGTTGTTGAGCACTGCCTGTGCGCCGAACACGAAGAAGCCTGTCGCTGCGATCAGCGCAATCGCTTCGGGCTTACCGAGCATCGTCGTCAGACTGCCCATGAAAACAGCCGCCAGGGCGAAGCCGATGATCATCGCGCGAATCCGGCTGCGCAGTCGGTCTGCGAGCCAGCCCATCGAGATGCCGCCGAACACCGACGCAATCATTACGAGCGTCCCGTAGCCGAACGCCGACGACACACCCTGCCCTTTGGCCACCACGAGCGACGGCAGCCACCCGGTCAAACCGTGAATGCAGAACAGGCTTAGCGAACCGACGATCCAATGAACGATCGTATTGCGACGGTATGTCGGCGACAGCAGTTCGCTGATCGCCCCTGCACGCGCGGCGTTGGCCATAGGCAGGATGCGGGCTTGCGCATAGTCATGCGCCTTCTCCGGGCGTGCCTTGCAAAGCAGCGTTAGCACCTCGTCGTAGCGGCCGCGCAGGGTGAGATATTGCGCGGATTCCGGCAGCCATTTCATGGCCGCAAGCGCGACCCCGGCGGACAGCAGCCCGACGAAATACAGCGATTGCCAGCCGAACAACGGTGTCAGCGTAATACCTGCGATGCCCGCAAAGATGCCGCCCGCGGAAAAGCCGAACTGGAATACCCAGGTAGCAAACGTATTGGCGTTGCGGCGCGGCGCCCATTCGTTGATGCAGGTTAGCGCGAGCGGCGTAACCATGCCGAGCGCGGTACCGAGCACCAGCCGGACCACCGCGAAACTCAGCGCAGAATCGACTACGGTGGCAAGCAGGCCGCTGGCCGCCGTCAAGGTCCACAGTGCGATCAGCATCACCTTGCGTCGGCCGATCCGGTCGGCGAGCAGTCCTTGCAGCACCGAGCCGACAGATAGGCCGACAATGCCGCTCGACAGCATGATGCCGATCATCGACGGGGACGGATGCCAGAGCTTGCGGATCAGAGGAATGACGTAGGCGGCGTTGAACAGATCGTAGCCGTCGAAGAACATGATGAACGCAACCAGGACTGCGAAGCGCAGATGGAATTTCCCGACACGTGCGTGCGCAAGTTCTTCGCGCACATTGATGAGCGTAGCCAAGATTGTCTCCGTTAATTTTTTCAGGCGTCGCTTCTGTCTGCGACTTGGCCTTCATTCTTCCCGGCCGGATGGCCGCACGAAGCGGCCATCCGGATGCTTATCCGCGAAGGGTTGCTTCCAGTTGCGCGAGTTCGGCTTCGAGTGCGCTCGCGCTACCTGCCACGCCATACACGTAATGATCGGGGCGCACGATCGCCGCACAGCAACCCTGCCGATCGAACCAGCCCGCCAGTACGCCATCGAGTTCGATCAACGCGGGACGCCCGTTTTCGACTACGGCATGATGCACGTCACCATCGGGCGCCAACGCGATCAAACGTGCACCGAGCCTTTCAGCCGCCGCGTGCACCTGTTGCGTTGCCGGCGCGCCGCCAAGTGTTACCACGCGCCAGCCCTCCCCCACCACGACGTCGAACAGCGCATTCGCGTCGCCATGTGCGACACGGGGCTGCGGAAACAGAGTCCCGTTGGCCGCGTGCACGTGCCCGGACAGCAGACCGCCTTCCAGCTTCGGCACGATCTCCTGACGCGTGATGGTCTTGATCACACCGCCCGCTTCACGCAGAAGACGTGCATCGCGCTCGCGTGCCGCCACGGGATCGCGCTCGCAGATCAACCGGCCGATATCCTTGATTCGTGAGGTCAACTGTTTGACGTGCGCACTGCGTTCGACCTGATACGTATCGAGCAGCGACGGCGCCGCGTCTCCGCGCATCACCGCGTTCAGCTTCCAGATCAGATTGACGACATCGCGTATGCCCTGGCACATGCCTTGGCCGATGAACGGCGGTTGCTGGTGAGCCGCATCGCCCGCGATAAAGACCCGGCCATGACGCCACTGTTTCGCGACCAGCGCGTGAAAGCGATAGCTGGCGGCGCGCCACAGTTCGCCATCAGCCTGCGTCAGCCAGCGGCCCAGCAGCTTCCACACCTGCTCGTCCTGCTGCATCTCGCGCGGATCTTCGCCGGGCATCAACATGATCTCCCAGCGACGATGTCCGCCCGGACCGACGATGTAGGTGCAGGGCCGCGATGGTTCGCAATACTGGATCGCGACTTTCGGCAGCTTTTCGATGCCCTGCTCGTTGACGCGCACGTCCACCACCAGCCACGGTTCGTCGAATTCGAGGTCTTCGTAGCCGATGCCGAGTTGCGTGCGCACGGTGCTCGACGCCCCATCGCAACCGATCAGATAGTTGCAGGTCACCGTGCGGGCCGCGCCGGTATCGTCCTTCAACTCGACCGTGACGCCGTCAGCCGTTTCCTCGAAGCCGACCAGTTCGATGCCGAGCGCCACTTCGACGCAGTCGTAGGCACTGGCGTGCTCACGCAGCGCAGCCTCGACGGGCGGCTGGGTGAACACCATCGTCGGCGTATAACCAAGCGGGTACGGCTTGGGCACCGTATCGATCCGTTTGATCAACTGACCGTCCACGCCGTAATACTCCGACGGCGGAAACACGGCCACGTGTTGCGCAATCTCATCGACGACACCCAGGCCCTGGAACACCCGCATGATCTCGTGATCGACCGCGATCGCGCGTGGCTTGTCATACACGGTCCGCGAGCGATCGACACATAAGGTGCCGATGCCCAGTTTGCCCAGCAAACCAGCGGCCACCGCCCCCGATGGACCGAAGCCGACTACGACTACATCGAAATGGCTCTTCATCGTGCTCACCGCGCCGTTGCTTCGTCCTGAACCGTGTTCTGCAGGCGGCCCACGCTTTCGATGTCGACCTCCACCCGGTCACCGTGCTTCATGAAGACCGGCGGATTGCGTGCGAAGCCCACGCCCGCAGGCGTGCCCATCACGACGACGTCGCCCGGTTCGAGCGTCAGACACTCGCTCAGCAGTTCGATGGTTTCGGCGACGCCCCAGATCATGTCGGACGTGTTCGCCTGCTGCATCACCTCGCCGTTCAGGATCAGGCGCAGCGACAGACCTGCCGCTCCCGGCGGCAGTGCGTCGGCGCTCACGAGCCACGGACCGAATGCGCCCGTGTTGTCGAAGTTCTTGCCGATCGTCCATTGGCTCGTGCGCTTCTGGTAATCGCGTACCGAGACGTCGTTGAAACACGAATAGCCGAACACGTAGTCGAGTGCCTGCTCGCGCTTGACGTGGCGAGCGCGCTTGCCGATCACCATCACCAGTTCCGCTTCGTAGTCGAGCTTGTCGGAGATCTGCGGGCGAATCACCGGGTCTTCGTGCGCGATCAGCGACGATGCGCCGCGGAAGAAAATCAGCGGATAAACCGGCTTGAGATTGCCGCCTTCTTTCGCGTGGTCGTAGTAGTTGTGGCCGAGGCAGACGATCTTGCCCGGCTCCGGCAGCACCGGCGCAAGCGTCAGCGACGCATACGGCACGCGATGGTCCGAACCCGCCGCGATGACGCGCTTCGCGGCCGCGACCACGTCGACGCCGGCCTTGAGGGCGGCGCGCAGGTCTGCGGGCACTGACGGATCGGCCTTGTTCAGGTCGACCACGTCGTCGCCGTCGATCACACCGAGGCGAGTCGTGTCGCCGGATTTGAAGGTAACCAGTTTCATTGTCTATTCCGAGGATTGAATGATGTAAAGCGGTGCGTCGTGCGCACCGGTCATTTCCGTGCAGAAGCAGATGCGTGGAAGAAGATCGATTTCTGGGCCGCTTTCATCTTCTCGGATGGTGGCTTGCCGATACCCCACTGATCGATCCGGCCAGGCGGCCATTTCCAGTCGTCGGGACCGCCGGTGCGATAGGTGTCGTCCACCTGCTGCACTTCGGCGGTGTATTCGATGACGAAGTCGAACGGCCCCAGGAAATACGCGAATGCGTTGTTGCCAGGACCATGACGCCCCACGCCCCACTCGATCGGATAGCCCGCGTCGTTCATGCGGCCACCGCCGCGCATCACCGAGTCGAGGTCCGGCATCAGGAACGCGATGTGATTGAGCGTGTTCTCCTGCGAGTCCGCGAGCGCGATGCTGTGGTGATCGCTGCAGCAACGCATGAAGGCCATGATGCGCGTGCGATCCGACAGGCGGAAGCCGAGCGCCTTCTCGAAGAACGCCTGCGCCACCGACACGTCTTCGCTATTCAGCACGACGTGCGTGATCTTGATGGGACGGTCCTTGATCGGCTCGTCATTCGCATGACTACGGTCGCCCGCGATGAAGCGCAGCACGCGGCCTTGCGGGTCGAGTGCTTCGAGCAGCGTGCCGCCGCCGGGCATTTGCGTCGGCGCCGGACCGGTCAGCACCTTGCCGCCATGCTCCGTGACAGCGGCGGCGATCGTGTCGAGGCTCGCCACTTGCGCGACGCTGAACTCGATTGCGCGTACATCGGCGCGTTCGCTTTGCACCAGCGTGAGGATGTGGTGCGCGGCACCCGTGCCACGGAAATACACCGCGTTGGGCCGGCGCGTCAGTTCCGTGAGATGCCATGTATCGGTGTAAAAACGTGCGGCTGCTTCGAGATCGGGCACGCCGATTTCGATGCCTCTCAAGCCTGTGACAAGGCACTGGTTCATGTATTGCTCCATCAACTGATTGCCAGAAACGCCTGAGCGTTTCGATAGATGAGGCGTTCGACAGTCGGCTCGTCGAAGTGCATCGACTCGATCTGTCCAACAGGATTTTTTTCGCGGAACGCGAACGGGTAGTCGGTGCCGAGCATAAGTTGCGATTCGCCAAACAGGGCGAGCAGGTGGCCAAGCGTGGCCGCGTCGAACACCAGCGAGTCGTAATAGAGCTTGCGGGCCTGTTCGACGGGCGACGCCTGCAAACTTTCACGCAGTGGGACGAATACCTCGCTCGCCCGTTGCAGGCGGGGCAGCAGCGAGCCAAGCGTACCGCCGCCGTGACTGAATGCCATTCGCAGTCGCGGACGCCGAACCAGCAGATTGCTCGTGATGACCGACGCGGCGGCAAGACCGACGTCGGTGGGATAAGCGAGCGCCTGCAGCAGTTGTGCGGGTCCGACCAGGCGATCTTTGCCGGTCGGGCGCAAGGCGTGGACGAACACGGCGGCGCCGAGCGATTCGGCGGCTTCGAAGAAGGCATCGAACTGCGCCGCGCCAACAGGAACGCCATTGATATTGCTGCCGATCTCGACGCCCGCGAAGCCTGGCGTCTGCATCAGCCGTTCGAGTTCGCGGATCGCCAGATCGATGTTCTGCAACGGCACTGCGCCGAGGCCCAGCATGCGCCCGTCGCTGTCGTCCACCATCATTGCAATGACGCCGTTCATGTATTGCAGCAGGGGCAATGCGTCGTGCGCGGTCATCCAGTAGGAGAGCAACTCGGGCATCGGCGAGATAGCTTGAATCGCCACGCGCTGGTCGTCCATGTCCGCGACCCGTTTGCCGGTATCCCAGCAACGGTCCGACACCGTGCGATAGACGCTGCCGTCGATCATCACGTGACGATGGCACTCGTGCGCCGCCGCCATCGACGGCCAGTCGCGCGGCACCTTCGCACCGATGTAGCGCGGCAGATCGGCCGGCACGACGTGGCTATGCACGTCGATGCCGCGACATCGGCATGCGTATTTCAACTGGGAAGACATGGCGACCTTGCTTGCAGACTTAACGATAGGACAGCGCTGCGGCGCAAACGCCGTCGATGCAGATCTGCTCGTCTTCGTCACCTGTGCCGCCGCTCGCACCGATTGCGCCGAGCACGGCGCCGCTCGCCGAAGTGATGACAATCGCGCCGGTCTGCGGCACGAACTTCCCGGCGCTTGCTGCGCCGATCGCGCTGAAGAACACGGGATTGTCTTTCGCGCGCTCCAGCAGCGTGCGTGTCGCGACGCCCATGCCGAACGCCGCCGCGGCTTTTCCGTGGGCGATATCGAAGCGCAGAGCGGTCGCACCGTCCTCGCGACTCGTCAGCTTGACGAGACCCGCTTCGTCGAGCACGACGACCGCCATCGGCCGAAAGCCGTGGCGACGCGCGCTGGCCAGCGCCTCGGCGACAATCCGGTTGGCTACTTCCAGGGAAACGGTTTCCATTTTCGAGCTCGCGACATCAGGTTGAGAGCGATCATAATATATACAAAACGTCAAAGTCCAACATTTTGTGTATTGTTATAGGGAAACCCCTTACTCGCTATCGTTTTTAACGCGGCACAGGGCTTCGGATATACTTCCGAGCAGAATGATCTACCTGGAGGTGTTTCTTGTCCCGCATCATTGCGACTCCCGGAGCCAGCACGGGCATGGCGGGCGCGCCAGCCGCCACGCTCGCGACGAACCTGTATGACCGCATTCGGGCGGACCTGCTCGACGGCAAGCTGGAGCCTGGGCGCAAGCTGCAGATCGAGTTTCTGTGCGATCACTATCAGGCGGGGCAAACGCCCATGCGCGAAGCGCTCAACCGGCTCACTTCGGACGGGCTGGTCGAGCGCCGCGACCAGCGCGGCTTCGCGGTAGCAGGCATCAGCGCCAGCGACCTGCGCGAAATCACGCGCACCCGCTGCTGGCTCGAAGAGGTGGCGTTGCGCGAGGCATTTGCGACACGCTCGGTCGAGTGGGAAGAACAGGTGGTGCTGGCCTATCATCGGCTGTCGAAAATACCCCGTTCGCTCAGCGAGAGCGAATACAAGGAAAACCCGGAATGGGAGCGGCTGCATCGCGCTTTCCACCGCGCGTTGATCGGCGGCTGTCAGTCGCGCTGGCTGATCAACTTCTGTGAGCAGCTTGCCGACCAGCTTTACCGCTACCGCCAGTTGTCGGTGCGTCGCGTCTACCCGAAACGGCATGAGCGCGAGGAACATAAGGCGATGCTCGAGGCGGTCGTTTCCGGCGATGCCGCCACCGCAATCGAACTCGTCACCTCGCATTACCAGAAAACCGCCGACATCATCCTGGCCGACGCGGACCTCTTCCCGCCGGTCAACTAAGCCCTCTTTCTCCACAGCCGGGTCATCGCGCAAGCGAAGGCCCGGCTCGCGCACGCGTACGCCGCAGCCAATGCACGAATTGTGGATTTCCCTGGCTTTGTATATTTTTTGTTGACCTTCGATTCTTTCTACACAAAACTCCTGAAAACCAAAAACGGCCGCAGCGCGGCCATCAGGAGACAAAATGAAAATCAGACAGGCGGCGCTGTCCGCACTTGCAGTGACCGCAGCATCGGTGACTCCTTCGGCTTTTGCTCAAAGCTCGATCACGCTTTACGGGATCATCGACGCCGCTGTGCAATACGCGAACACCGGCGGTCATACGGTGGTCAGGCAGGACTCAAGCTCCGTTGCGCCGTCGCGCTGGGGGCTGACCGGCACGGAAGACCTGGGCGGTGGCTACAAGGCGATTTTCAAGCTGGAAGACGGCTTTAATGTGAACACCGGCGCCATCGCGGGCAACGGGGCGCTATTCAACCGGGAAGCGTGGGTCGGAATCCGCGGCCCGTTCGGCCAGATCCAGATGGGCAACAACTACACGCCGCTGTTCATCACCTATGTGAACTACTCGCTGGGTGAGCTGAACACGCTGGCCTGGGGCAATGCCGCCAACAACTACGTGTTCATTCCGTCTGCCCGCACGGCCAACTCGGTGCGCTTTACCTCAGCGGTGGTGAGCGGCTTCACGCTGCGCGCGTTGTATGCGCGTGGCACCAACGGCGCGAGCGGGGTGCCCGCTTCACTGGGCGACACAGCGTCGGCGGGGCTGAACTTCAAGGCCGGCAGCTTTTCGGCCGATGCGGATTATCTTCAGCAACGGTTTGCGCCCACCGCCACTCTCACACCGACCACCAGCGTACAGACCGGCCGCTACTACCTGTTTGCCGCTTCGTACGACTTCGGCTTCGTCAAGCCGTCCGCGCTTTATCAGATGCATCGAAATGCCGGGGGGCTCACCACGTCGATTTCGAGCGCCTTCGCGTCGCCGGATCACGATTTTTATGAAGTGAATGCGCTGTTTCAGAATGTGTTCGGCAGCTTCGGCTCGGTGCTGGTCAGCTTCGGCCAGTACATCCTCAAATCGAATGGTGACGGCGACTCGACTTCGTACGCGATCCGTTACGACTATCACCTCTCGAAACGTACGGGCGTCTACGCGGGTGTCGCCGAAGTTCGCAACCATAGCAAGGCGTCGTTTTCGGTCAGCAACGCGGGCGGACCCGGCATTTCGGTTGCTGCGGGCAAAAACATCACAAGCGGGATTGTCGGGCTCGTTCACATGTTTTAGTCGAAAGGTTGGACGCCCGCAGTCAGGTGATCGTATGTGCATTGCATGAGACGCACTGTGCCGCCGACTGAGTGTAGCCTGACAGAACGCCAGCAGGGCGTTTCGGCGGAAGGCAGCCGGAGTCGAACCGACCTGAGAGCGTCTGACGCCCTCAACTGGGTTTGAAGCCCAGCCGCACCACCGGATACGAATGCCTTCCTACGGTGATTGAACTACACGTCGCCGATCAAAATCGACGAAAGCCGATCAAAGCAGATCGAGCCAGCGACTATCCGCGCGCATCAGATGCAGCCCACGGTGGAAGCGAGTATACCCAACCCGGTCGAAGAATTCCAAAAGCTGAATAGCCCGTTTGCGCCCCAGTCCCGTCACATCGCGAAACGGTGCGGCTGCAACCGTACCGGCATTCTTTTGCGCCTCAGCGGCCGCAATCGAAGCCAGTTCCCGTATCACCTCCTGGTGATAAAACAGATCACGCACGACCTGAAACAGCTCGCCTTGTCGCGCGAGCTTGCGCATCAATTGACGCACACGCTCTTCACCTACACCGTTCGCATTCGCCAGATCACGCACCCACGGCGGATCGAACCGTCCCGCTTTCACCGCGGGCAGCAGCGCCGCCGCGAGCGCGCGATCGGCGTCGTCGAGCGTCACTGTGTGGCCTGGCAAATGCAGCCAGGGCCCGCGTTTGACAATCTCACCACGCATAGCGGCATCGTCGACGAGCGCGCGCCATAACGCATCGTCCACTAACGGCGCAGCGATCCGCCGCAAGCGCGAGACATCCGGGCCCAATTCGTCCGGGGAGCGTTCATGGTACTCGGCGAGCGTGGTCGTCAATCGTGTGTTGAGCGTTTGCCAAGGCGTATCAGCGACCAGCAATGCGTCCTCGCCAGGCATATCGACCACGTGCGTATCGGGCGGCAACGAAAGCGCAGCAGCCGGCATACCCGTCAAGCGTTCCAGCAACGAGCGCGACAAACCATGCGGCGCTCTTGCGAAGATGGCGTCCAGCTTGCCGGTATCGAGCATGATCTGAAGCGCGTCGAGCCACGCGAGCCGTTCAACTGAACGACGCTTGCGCGACGGCGCGAACGGATCGAGCACATGGCCGCCGCCAATCGTGCGATCGGCCTGCGCGTTGCGCACTACGAAGCGATCGCCGGGCAGCGCACAGACCGGACGCTCGAACACCAGTTGAACGCGGGCACGCTGACCGGCGCCGAGTGTCTCCCCATCGAGCAACGCAACATGCGCAACCTGATGCTGCGTGCCCAGATGCACATGCAGCGGCGCCCAATGCTCCAGCGTGACCGATGCATCGGCGAGCAGCGTCAGCATGACGTCGACCCGCTCCGACGCCTGCGAGAGGCGCGGGTCGACGATCCAGTCACCACGATCAATCGCACTCTTCTCGATGCTCGCGAGGTTCAACGCGCAGCGCTCGCCGGCTCGCCCCTTCTGCGCCGCACGATTCTGCGCGTGAATGCTGCGCACGCGCACCGGTTGATTCTTCGGCGCGAGCAGCATTGTATCGCCGACCGCCACGCTCCCCGATACCACCGTGCCGGTCACGATCGTGCCTTGGCCCGCGAGTGTGAAGACACGATCGACCGCGAGACGGAACAACCCGTCATCGCGCTTCATGCGCCATGCCGTGGCCGCCGCGAACAGATGAGTCTTCAGCGCAGCCACGCCGGGATCATCGGAATGCGTCGCGCAGGTGTCGAACACGGGCGCGTCCTCGAGCACACTGCCGCTCAGAAACGCGCTCACTTCGTCATGCACTTCACGCAAACGCTGCGCGTCGACCCGGTCCACTTTGGTCAGCGCGACGGCGCCGCGCCGAATGCCGAGCAACTCGATAATGGCCAGATGCTCGCGGGTTTGCGGCATCACGCCGTCGTCGGCGGCAATCACGAGCAGCGCGAAATCGATACCGCTCGCGCCAGCGGTCATGGTATGCACGAGCTTTTCGTGGCCGGGCACATCGATCAGGCCGAGCACGTCGCCGTTGTCGAGCGGCACGTACGCATAACCCAATTCGATCGAGATGCCGCGCACTTTTTCTTCCTTGAGACGATCCGTATCGACGCCCGACAGCGCTTTCACCAGGCTCGTTTTACCGTGGTCGATATGTCCCGCCGTACCGACGATCATGCGTGCGCGCCTTTCAGTTGCTCGATCAGTTGCGCTTCATCGGCGGCTTCAAGACAGCGTAGATCGAGACGCAACGCGTCGTCCGCAATTCGGCCGATGACAGGCCGCGCCATCTCGCGCAGCAGCTTTTCGAGCGCGAGCAATTGACGGCCACCTCGCTTGCCGTCCGCCATTCTGACGACGAGCCCGAAGCTCGGCAGCACATCGACAGGCAAAGCGCCACTGCCGATCTGACTGAACATGGGCTCTGCCGCCACCGCATAGCGTTCGCCGAGCGCCTGCTGCAAGGCGGGCTGTACGCGCTGCGCAGCGAGCCGGATCTCGTCGGCGGGACGGGTGAGCAAGCGCAGCGTGGTGAGCCGCTCCGTGAGCTTCTCCGGCGTGCGATAAAGCTGCAGCACAGGCTCCAGCGCGGCGAGCGTCAGTTTGCCGACACGCAACGCGCGTTTGAGCGGATGCTTCTTGATCTTCGCGATCAGATCGCGCCGCCCGACGATCAAACCGGCTTGCGGTCCACCCAGCAACTTGTCGCCACTGAAGGTGACGAGGTCGGCGCCGGCTCTGATGGTTTCACGCACGGTCGTTTCGCGCGGCAAACCCCATTGGCCCAGATCGACGAGCGTACCGCTGCCGAGGTCCACGGCAACCGCAAGACCGCGTGCATGGGCGAGCGGCGCGATTTCATCCAGACCGACTTCTTTGGTGAAGCCGTTGATCGCGTAGTTGCTCGCGTGGACTTTCATCAGCAGCGCGGTTTGCGGGCCGATGGCTTCGTCATAGTCCTTCAGATGCGTGCGGTTCGTGGTGCCGACTTCGCGAAGCCTCGCGCCCGCGCGGCTCATGATGTCCGGAATGCGAAACGCGCCGCCGATTTCCACCAGCTCGCCACGCGACACGATGACTTCTTTCTTCGACGCCAGCGCGGAGAGCGTAAGCAGCACCGCAGCCGCATTGTTGTTGACCACGGTAGCCGCTTCGGCTCCCGTCAATTCGCAGATGAGTTCGTCGATCAGATCGTCGCGATCGCCACGCTTGCCGGTGTCGAGGTCGAATTCGAGGTTGGCGGGTTGCGTCAGCGCCTTCACGACGGCCTGCACGGCCTCGTCCGGCAGCAATGCACGGCCGAGATTGGTATGCAGCACGGTGCCGGTCAGATTGAAAACGCTACGCAAGCGCGACTGGTTGCGTTGGCGCAGCGCGGCTTCGACCGCGCCCTTCAGTTGCGCGGTGTCGAGCGCGCTCACGGATGCAGCGCCCGACTGCGCGCTCGCGCGCCAGTTGTCGAGCGCCTCACGCACCGCGCCCAACACCTGCGTGCGGCCGTACTCGCCGATCAGCGCCGTGAACTCGGCCGACGCCATCACCTTTTCCACCGACGGCACGCGCGCCATCAGGGCCCGCAATTCAGAGCCGCTCACATCGCTCACGAGGCAATCCCTTTTCTAGTCTAGTCGTGTCCAGTTGCTGCTAGTCGGACTCGCCGGAAGACTCCGCCGCACTGTCGGCCTGTTCGGGCCACAGCCACGGATGCGGCGACGCCCGCCGGTAACCTTCCGCGCCCATCAGCAGATCCAGCGTGAGACTGGCGAGATCGTCCGCGAACGGTTCGAAATCGTAGTCCTTCGACTGAATGCCGATCTTCCGGTAAGTATGGCATTCGTCGCACGATTCGGCCTTCAGCGCGGCATTCTTCGATTCGGTTTCGCGCGTGGCTTCGTCGGCATCGGGCGAGCCGACCGTGTGATAGGCAATGCCCTTGGTCGAGTCGCAGTTCGAGCACTTCGCGCGAACCATGTGCCATTCAGTCGAGCACAGCCCGCATTGCAGGTAGCGGTAGTTATCATACGCTCCACCCACCCGCACGATGCTGGCCACCGGATGCGATCCGCACACGGGACACAAACCGAGGGTTTCGATGTATGGCACCTCGCGCTTGTCGATATCGGCGGCAAGGTCGGTCCACACCACTTGCAGCGCGGCGACGATGAACGGCGCGCTCGCCGGATCGACCTCTTCGAAGCGCTGCGCGAAGATCGCGTCGGCCTGGAATTCGAGCGCGGCGGTATCGAGCGTGCGCAGGCGGGCGATCAGCGCTTCGAGCGGCGGCGTGAGCGGCCCCGCTACCGCCACCTTGTCGAGCAGTTGGCGCAGCACGTCGCGCCATGCCGGATCACGCACACCGGAAAGCGCCGGAATCAGCGGCATGGAGTGTTGCTGCGCGCTCGCGATCAATTCGGGGCTCGGCGGCTGTGCCTTGAAGTTCGCCATCACGGCTTGCTGCGCGTCGGCGAGCACCGCCATCAGGCGCAAATAACCGGCGATCGGATTGTGAAGCGCCGCGAGCTGGCGCAGGCGCGCAGCGCGCGCCGAAAACACCGCGAGCCGCTCCGGTGTGCGGATGCGCGGAATCGCCGAATGGTCGAGCGATTCGATATCGCCGGCTTCGAGAATACGTTGAACCACAGTATCGACCTCTGAAAACTGAAAAGCCGCCGCCCTTCATCGAACAAGGGCGGCGGCTCGGGTGCAGCGCGCTTTGCATCGCGCTGCCTGGGTTGCCTGGGCGTGGCGCGCTATTTACCGATGATTTCCTTGAACCAGTTCGGATGATGCTTTCTCGCCCACCCGTAGGTCACGGTGCCGCGCGTCATGGCGCCGATCGACCCCTTGATCCACAACGCCGCATAAATATGCACGACGATGCCGACGATCAGCACGAACGCCGCCGCGGCATGCACCACGGCCGCGAGCCGGATAATCTCGATCGGAAAATAGAACGAGAAGTAGCGCCGCCAGATCACGATGCCGCTCGCCAGCAACAGCAGCAGGCAGATCACCATCGTGAAAAATAGCAGCTTTTGACCGGCGTTGTACTTGCCGATCGCGGGGAGCTTTTCCTCGCGATTGTTGAGCACGTCGTCGATCTGCCTCATCCACTGAATGTCGGCCTTGTCCAGATAGTTGTGGTGCCAGAAGCGCAACGCAAGAATCAGGAACGAGAGAAACATCACGCAGCCCACGAACGGATGCAGAATCCGCGTCCATTGACCGCCGCCGAAGATCGCATAGAGCCACGACATGGCCGGATGAAACATGGCGAGGCCGGAGAGCGCCAGCAGCACGAACGTGATGGCGGTGATCCAGTGATTCGTACGCTCATTGGGCGTGTAGCGCACGATCAGGCTGTTGCCCCTCACGTCCTTCAACTCGGTATGCTCAGGGTGCTTCATTGGATGCCTCCCGCGAACGGCGTGCTTCGTCGGCTTCGTGCTGGGCTTCGGCTTCTTCCGCCTCGCTCACCTCGTTCGGACCCACACGCGTGTAGTGGAAGAACCCGGCCACCGCCGCGAACGCGATACCCGCGAGCGCCAGCGGCTTGGCCAGTCCTTTCCACAGCCCGACCATCGCGCTGATCTTCGGATTCTGCGGCAAACCGTGATACAGGTTCGCTTTGTCGGCGTGATGCAGCACGTACATGACGTGCGTGCCGCCCACGCCGGCCGGATCGTACAAGCCGGCATTCTGGAAACCGCGTTCCTTCAGATCTTCCACCCGGTCGGCGGCCTGCTGCTTCATGTCCTCCTTGGTGCCGAACATGATCGCGCCGGTCGGGCACGTCTTCACGCAAGCCGGTTCCTGACCGACCGCCACGCGGTCCGAGCACAGCGTGCACTTGTACGCGCGGTTGTCCTTCTTCGAAATGCGCGGCACGTTGAACGGGCAACCGGTCACGCAATAGCCGCAGCCAATGCAGTTTTCCTCGTGGAAATCCACGATCCCGTTCGTGTACTGCACGATCGCGCCCGGCGACGGGCAGGCCTTCAGACAGCCCGGATCCTCGCAGTGCATGCAGCCGTCCTTGCGGATCAGCCACTCGAGATCGCCTTCGGTGTTCTCGTATTCCGAGAACCGCATGACGGTCCACGAATGCTCGCTCAGATCGCGCGGGTTGTCGTAGATGCCGGTCGTCGTGCCGACTTCGTCGCGCAGATCGTTCCACTCCATGCAGGCGGTCTGACACGCCTTGCAGCCAATGCACTTCGACACGTCGATGAGCTTGGCGACCGTGCCCGTGACCGGCTCACGCACTTGCGGTTCAGGCAAGGTCGTGGCCGAGAGGCGTTTGATGTCCAGTGATTGCAGTGCCATCTCTTTTCCTTATGCCTTTTCGACCTTGACGAGGAACGACTTGAATTCCGGTGTTTGCGAATTCCCATCGCCCACGGAGGGCGTCAGCGTATTGACGAGATAGCCCGGCTTCGTGAGTCCCTTGAAGCCCCAATGCAACGGCAGGCCAACGGTCTGGACTTTCTTTCCTTCGATCATTAGCGGCTTGATCCGCTTGGTAACGAGCGCCACGGCAATGATATGCCCGCGATTGGACGACACCTTCACGCGATCCCCGGCCACCACGCCCACTTCCTTCGCCAGATCCTCGCCGATCTCCACGAACTGTTGCGGCTGCACGATCGCATTCAAACGGGCGTGCTTGGTCCAGTAGTGGAAATGTTCGGTCAGACGATACGTGGTCGCGGTGTGCGGGAAGTTCTCGTGCGTGCCGAACGCAGCCTTGTCGTCGGGGAACACGCGTGCCGCCGGGCTGCTGACCACCAGCTTGTTGTCCGGATGCAGCGGGTTGTAGCCGAGCGGCGTCTCAAACGGTTCGTAGTGCTCGGGGAATGGCCCTTCCACCAGACCGTCACGCGAGAAGAAGCGCGCCACGCCCTCCGGGTTCATGATGAACGGATTCATGCCGTTTTCGGGCGGTTCGTCCACCTTGAAGTCGGGAATATCCGCTCCCGACCACGTCTTGCCGTTCCACGCGATCAGCTTGCGCTTCGGATCGAACGGCTTGCCGCTGACGTCGCATGAAGCGCGGTTGTACAGAATCCGCCGGTTCGCAGGCCAGGCCCATGCCCAGTTGAGCGTGTTGCCGATGCCGGTCGGATCGGAGTTGTCGCGCCGGCCCATCTGATTGCCCGCCTGGGTCCACGAGCCGCAGAAGATCCAGCAACCGCTCGCGGTGCTGCCGTCGTCGCGCAACTGCGCGAAACTCGCCAGTTGTTCGCCCTTCTTCGCGAGCACCTTGGTTTTGTCGGTCGCGTCGGTGACGTCGGCGAGCGCCTTGCCGTTGAACTCCATCGCGATTTCTTCCGGCGTCGGGCTTTCCGGGTTGGCATACGGCCAGCTCATGTTGAGAATCGGATCGGGATACTTCCCGCCGTTCTTCTTATAAGCCTCGCGAATGCGCAGCCACAACCCCGACATGATCTCCAGGTCGCTCTTCGATTCGCCGGGGCCGTCCGCGCCCTGCCAATGCCACTGCAGCACGCGGCTGGAACTGACCAGCGAACCGCGTTCTTCCGCGAAACAGGTGGTCGGCAAACGGAACACCTCCGTTTGAATCTTCGACGGATCGACGTCATTGAACTCGCCGAAATTCTTCCAGAACTCGGACGTTTCAGTGGCGAGCGGATCCATGATGACGAGCCACTTCAGCTTGGCCAGACCCGCGCCGATCTTCGCCTTGTTCGGCGCGGCGGCGAGCGGGTTGAAGCCCTGCGCGATGTAGCCGGTCATCTTGCCTTGATTCATCAGCTCGAAGACCTGCAGCATGTCGTATGACTTATCGAGCTTCGGCAGATAGTCGAACCCGAAGTTGTTCTCCGCGGTCGCGTTGTCGCCCCACCACGACTTCATGAAACTGACATGGAATGCGCGATAGTTGCGCCAGTAGCTCAACTGATTCGGCCGCAACGGCTGGCTCGCGCGCTTCGTGATGAAGGCGTCGAAGTCCTGCTCGGCTTCCAGCGGCAGCGTCATGTAACCCGGCAAGAGGTTCGACATCAGGCCGAGGTCGGTCAAACCCTGAATGTTCGAGTGACCGCGCAGCGCATTCATGCCGCCGCCCGCAATGCCGATATTGCCCAGCAGCAATTGCACCATCGCGCCGGTGCGGATGATCTGCGCGCCGATCGAGTGATGCGTCCAGCCGAGCGCGTACAGGATCGTACCGGCGCGTCCCGGCACTGCCGTCGATGCCAGCATCTCGCACACCTTGAGGAATTTTTCCTTCGGCGTGCCGCAAATTTTCTCGACCTGCTCGGGCGTATAGCGCGAGTAGTGCTGCTTCATCAGTTGATAGACACAGCGCGGGTGCTGCAACGTCGGATCGACTTTGGCAAAGCCGTCGTCGCCGCGTTCGTAATCCCACGAACTCTTGTCGTACTTGCGCTTCTCGGCGTCGTAGCCGGAATACAGGCCGTCGGTAAACGAAAAGTCCTCACGAACGATGAACGGCATGTCCGTGTAGTTCTTTACATACTCGTGCTGGATCTTGTCGTTGGTGAGCAAATAGTTGATCACCCCACCTAGGAACACGATGTCCGAGCCGGTCCGAATCTGTGCGTAATAGTCCGCAACCGATGCCGTGCGCGTAAAGCGCGGATCGACCACGACCAATCTTGCCTTGCGGTGCGCCTTGGCTTCGGTGACCCACTTGAAACCGCATGGGTGTGCCTCGGCCGCATTGCCGCCCATCACGAGAATCACATCCGCGTTCTTGATGTCGACCCAATGGTTCGTCATCGCTCCACGGCCAAACGTCGGGGCAAGACCTGCCACCGTCGGGCCGTGTCAGACACGTGCTTGATTATCGAATGCGAGCATGCCAAGACTGCGTACAGTCTTGTGCGTCAAATAACCGACTTCATTGCTACCGGCCGATGCTGCGAGCATGCCGGTGGTCAGCCAGCGGTTGACCTTCTTGCCGTCTGCGGTTGTCTCGACGAAGTTGGCATCGCGATCCTCCTTCATCAATTTCGCAATGCGGTCGAGCGCGTCTTCCCACGAAATGCGCTTCCATTCATTCGAGCCGGCCGCGCGGTACTCCGGATACTTCAGACGGCTCGGGCTATGAATGAAGTCGATCAGGCTCGCGCCCTTCGGGCATAGCGTGCCGCGATTGACCGGGTGGTCGGGATCGCCTTCGATGTGAATGATGCTGGACTTCGCGTTCTTGGCGTTGTCGCCCAGTCCATACATCAGGATGCCGCAGCCTACCGAACAGTACGGGCAGGTATTGCGGGTTTCGGTTGTGCGCGACAACTTGTACTGACGGACTTCCGCTAACGCGGGCGTCGGTGAGAAGCCCATGAGGGCGAGACTCGATCCGGCTAGCGTGGTGGCGGAGACCTTCAGAAATTGTCGCCGGGACATATGGGGCATTGAATGGCCTCGGCTCTTTTTGGGATACTGATCATGATTATAGAGGCCGACATAAAGTCCTGCAGCGAGAACTTCTACCAACTACCAGGCGATCAAATATGAAGCGGAACAGCCGGCATCTCAAAGGCGGGGCATTGTTTTTGCTGAGAGGGTAAGTGACGAATCCACCCTCACTTCGGATCCTTACCCACCCATGACCCACCATCCGCTCCATTCATCTCACGCAGGCAATTTTTGCAGCGCAGTAAAACAGCGGCTGCCGGCAGCTGTCGCGTCATTTGCGCTCGGCATGGCGATGTTCGCGTCCAGTCAATGCAGCCTTGCTCAGATCACTCAAGGCAGCGGCTCGTCGCAGCAGGAAAAGCGCACATCTTCAATGGGATCGGCGCCCGATTCGTCCGCGTCCATGGTTCATGAATCAAACAAGCCGCAAACGAAGGATGGCGGCTCGGCGAATTCACGCGGCAAGACCGCAGGGCAAGGACACAAGACGCAAGGCGCGGGCGGATTCGAGAACGGGCTCTACGGCACAGGGGCGGGCAGCAATAAATAGCGCGTCGACTCGCCGCGTCATGGCGGCGCGCTTTGCGCCGCTTCTCTGCGCGGAGAACGAACACCATTCATAATGCGGTGATTCGTAGCCTGAAATGTCCGCCACAATGACCGATACCCCTGCCCAAGCAAGCACGTCTCCCCGCCTGACCAGTCTGTCGCACGGCGGAGGCTGTGGCTGCAAGATCGCGCCTGGCCTGCTGGCCGATCTGCTCAAGCGCAGTGCACCATTGCCGTTCTTTCCCGACCTGCTGGTCGGCAACGACACAGCCGACGACGCCGCCGTCTACAAACTCAACGACGAGCAGGCGATCGTCGCCACCACCGACTTCTTCATGCCGATCGTCGACGACCCGTTCGACTTCGGCCGCATCGCCGCGACCAATGCGCTGTCCGACGTGTACGCGATGGGCGGCAAGCCGCTCATGGCGCTGGCCATCGTCGGCATGCCGATCAACGTGCTGCCGCACGACGTGATCGCAGCCGTGCTGAAGGGCGGCGAATCCGTATGCGCCGAGGCCGGCATTCCGCTCGCCGGCGGTCATTCGATCGATTCGGTCGAGCCGATCTACGGCCTCGTCGCCATCGGCGTGGTCGACCCGAAGCGCGTGAAGCGCAACGCGGGCGCACAAGCGGGCGATGTGCTGATTCTCGGTAAGCCGTTGGGCGTGGGCATTCTCTCGGCGGCACTGAAGAAAGACCGGCTCGACGCAGCCGGCTACGCGGCCATGATCGCCGCGACGACCAAGCTCAATCGCCCGGGCGCCGAGCTGTCGAAGCTCGACGGCGTGCATGCGCTCACGGACATCACGGGCTTCGGCCTGCTCGGCCATACGCTGGAACTGGCGCGCGGCTCGAACCTGACCGCCCGCGTGCGCTACGCGGACCTGCCGTGGCTGCCGGACGTGGTCGGCCTCGCGGAAGCCGGCATCTTCACCGGCGCTTCGGGACGCAATTGGGACGCATACGGTCGAGATATCGTTTTGCCATCCTCATTGCCGGCGACGGCGCGCACCCTGCTCACCGATCCGCAAACCTCGGGCGGCTTGCTGGTCTCGTGCGCGCCGCAAGCCGTCGACGAGGTTCTCGCCCTGTTCCACGCCGACGGGTTCGGCGCGGCCTGCGTGATCGGCGACATGGTCAGTGGCGAAGGCCGCGTCGAGGTGATCTGAAGGAGCCGGCCGGCGCAAGCAACGGCCGGGGCGCGTATGTCCGGCAAGCTGTCCTGAGCGCTCCGCCTGCCGGTATTTACGGCGCATGCGATAATTTCGACCTCCCCGCAGGCCTGTTTCGCCCCTAACTCCTTGAAAAACCTACTCGTCAGCCTCGAAAAAGCCGGTGATTTCGATGAAATCATCGATGTGCGCACGCCCCTCGAATTCGCGGAAGACCATATTCCGGGCGCACTCAATGCGCCGGTGCTGAGCAATGAGGAGCGCGTGCTGGTCGGCACGACCTACAAGCAGGTGTCACCTTTCGAAGGCACGCGGATCGGCGCTGCGCTGGTCGCGCGCAATATCGCGCAGCATCTGGAAACCACCTTCGCCGACCGGCCGCGCAACTGGCGACCGCTGATCTATTGCTGGCGCGGCGGCAAGCGCTCCGGCTCGGTGACCACGCTGTTCAATATGATCGGCTGGCAGGCGCGTCAGCTGGACGGCGGCTACAAGAGTTACCGGCGGGCCACGCTGGACACGCTCGACACTTTGCCGGCAACGTTTTCATACATTGCGCTGGTGGGCCCGACCGGCAGCGGCAAGACACGCCTGCTGGCGGCCTTGAACGCGGCGGGCGCGCAGACGCTGGATCTCGAAGCGCTGGCCTCGCACCGCGGCTCGCTGCTAGGCGCGTGGGCCGGCGTGCCGCAGCCGTCGCAGAAGCGTTTCGATACGCTGCTCGTCACCGCTCTGCGCACGTTCGATCCGTTACGGCCGGTCTTCGTGGAAGCGGAGAGCCGGCGCATCGGCTCCGTCGCATTGCCGCTCGCGCTGCTCGACACGTTTCATCGGGGCCGCTGCGTCGAGGTGATGTCGAGCCGCGAAGATCGCGCGGCGTTCCTGCTGCACGACTATGCGCATCTGTTCGACGATCCCGAGTCGCTGAAGGGACAACTGCAAAGACTGATCGGCTTGCACAGCCGGGAACGCGTCACGGGCTGGCAACGGCTCGTCGACGACAACCGGCGCGCCGAACTCGCGCATGAGTTGATCGAGCGGCACTACGACCCCGCCTATGCGCGCAGCAGCCATGAACATTTCGTTCAATTGCCGCACGCCCTGAAGTTCAATTTCCGGCCCAACGGCGCCGATGTCGTCGACCAGGCAAGCGCACTGCTTGCGCAGGTCGACAGCAGCGCGCTCACTGTCATCTGATTAAAACCAACGCTTAAGACCACCATGCAATCAACCCTTCGACAACCGCGCGTCGCGCTTGGCTGGATCGTGTTTCTGCTGATTGCCGTCGTCGGCCTCTTTTATGTGAAGTGGTTCCCGTACTACAACCGCGCCTTCGTTGCCGCGAGCCAGCACTCCATCGGCAAATCCATTCTGATGGGTACGTCGGCGAGCGCACCGGCGGCGTCATGGCAGGCGGCAATCGATTACGCCCTCGCCTACGGCAAAGCGATCTGGCAAGCCATGGTGCTGGGGCTGCTGCTCGGCTCGGCGGTGCAGGCGCTGATTCCGCCGCAATGGGTCGCGCGTGCGCTCGGCCGGACCGATTTCAGCAGCGTGGTGAAAGGCGGTCTGATGTCGCTGCCGGGCATGATGTGCACCTGCTGCGCCGCACCCGTCGTAGCGGGCTTGCGCGCGCGCCAGGCGGCGCCGGGCGCGGCGATCGCGTTCTGGCTCGGCAATACCGCTTTGAATCCGGCTACGCTGATCTTCATGGGCTTCGTGCTCGGCTGGCAGTGGATGGGCCTGCGCCTCGCACTGGGCATCGTGATGGTGTTCGGCCTCGGCTATCTGGTGAATCGCATGGTCACGCCAAAGGAAGCCGAAGCGTCACGCGAAGCCATGGCGCAACTGATCTCCGCCGATGTGCCCAGCACGGCATTCGCACGCTGGGTAAAAATCCTCGGCACGATGACGTTGCGGCTCATTCCCGAATACATCGTGCTGGTGCTGATTCTCGGCGCAGCGCGCACATGGCTGTTTCCGCATGTCGGACCGGAGATCGACAACAGCCTGCTGTGGATCATCGCGTTGTCTATCGCCGGCACGCTGTTCGTGATTCCGACCGCGGGCGAAGTACCGATCATCCAGGCCATGCTCTCGTTCGGCATGGCCGCCGGTCCGGCGGGCGCGTTGCTGATGACGCTGCCGTTGGTCAGCGTGCCTTCAATGGCCATGCTCTCCCGCTCTTTCCCGCGCCGCGTGCTGACGGTCGTAGCCTTGGCCGTGGCGGTGTGCGGCGTGGTCAGTGGGTTGCTGGCAGTCGCCTTGGGGTTTTAAAGCATGAAACGTATCGCCGCATTTGCAATGACGAGCTGGTCGGCCGCCGGCCTGCTCTACTTCGGCCAGCATTCGGTCGCGCTGATCGTGGTGAGCGGGGTCGTCGCGCTGGCGGGCTTCGATCTGCTTCGCCCGTAACAGCGCGCTGCATCCGCTCTGAAAAGGCGCGAGACCTGATTGCTGACGCGAAGGTCTCGCAATAGCGCTGGGCGTCGTTTCAAGCGGATACCTGTCCAGCGCCTGAACGATCGCACGTGCGCCACGCTGATGACGAGGTGGAGATAATACGGAAAGGGAAGACCGACAGGACAGCGGCACGATCAAACAGTGCGCCGAGGTAATGCGAGAACCTGACAGTAGACGAAAGCGGAGCCGCTTTCGTCTACGTCAAGGATGCGTTGGTAGGCTCGATTGGATTCGAACCAACGACCCCCACCATGTCAAGGTGGTGCTCTAACCAACTGAGCTACGAGCCTTTAGAGGCGCGAATTATAGAGAACCTCTGCGCCCTGCACAAGCCCCTAACGCCACTTAAGTTGGCGAGCGCGTGGCAATCAGTTCGTGAGTGCCCACTCGGTCTGCGCATCCAGCGGATACACCGGCCGCTTCACGTGCTCGAAAGCGAACAGCCCGTAATCCGAACTCGTCACGCCGCGGCTGTCGCATTCCACCAGCGCTGCGGCGATGGGCACGAAAACCGGCCGGCAGTACATGCGCGATTTGAGCAACAGGAAACGCGCGCGACGCGGATCGATGCCGACGCTCTCGAATACGCCGAGGTCCCATGGTTCGTGCGTGCGCTCGGTGATCACGAGCTTGATGGCGCCGGTGTCGAGTACCGCCGCGCGTCCCATGAAAGCACGCTGTCCGGTGTAGGTCGGGCCGCTGATGATGTACTCGCCGTCGGTCAGCGCGCGCACCACACCCGTCACGGCAAGCGGCAGGCGCGGCGCTATCGCATCGCTCGCAACCTTGTTGCCGATGGTCACCGTCACCGTGCTGCCGACGCCCGCCGCCATCAACGCCGCGACCGCTTGCGGGTCGCACAACGGCCCGCTCACGATACCATCGAGCTTTTGCTTCAATGCTTCTTCGAGCAGATCCATCGTGTCGCATGTGCCGCCCGACATGCAGTTGTCGCCATGATCGAGCAGGAGCACGGGCTTGTCGGCGTCTCTCGCGAGCGCCGCCGCTTGCGCGACGGATTCAGCAAGCGGCGCGCTGCGATACACGAAGTCTTCTCGCTCGCTCCAGATCTGTCGAGCGATCCGCTCCGCCACCGCCTCTGCTTCGCCGCGCTCGCCGTTGCCGACCACCACGACGCTGATACACGGCGCCGCGATATCGGCCAGCGAGAAGCCAGATAGCACCGACACCGCGAGCATGCCCTCGGCTTCGGCTGCGCGCGCGGCATCCACGGCACGTTTCATCGCGCCTTCGGCAGTCGCGCTGCGCAGCGTATGCGTGAGGAGCGGCGGCTGGCGCCACGCAATCACGGGCTTCGCCTTGCCGTGCACCAGGTCGAACATCAGACGCGCCGCATGCGCGCCGGTCTCGTACATATCGACGTGCGGATAGGTCTTGAAGCTGACGATCACGTTGGCGTTGTCGATCATTTTCTGCGTGACATTGCCATGCAGATCGAGCGCGACCGCGATCGGCGCATCCGGCAGCAACGCACGCACACGTTCGAGCAGGTCGCCTTCACCATCGTTCGAATTCTCGGCGACCATGGCGCCATGCAGATCGAGCATGACGGCGTCGCAACCTGCCGCGGCCGACACGATCGCCTCGCAGATCGCGTCGTAAGCGGCGGCCTCAACGGGTCCGCTCGGATTCGCCGACGCCGACACGGGCGTCACGATCTGCGCATGCTCCTTTTCGGCGGCGTCGATGAACGCGGCCATCGCCGTTTGCATGCCTTTGTTCTCGTTGAACGCGTCTTGCCCATAGCTCGGGCCGTTACGCCCGAACGCGGCCAACGGCGTGGCCACCGGTGAAAACGTGTTGGTCTCGTGATTCATCCGCGCGATGAGGACTTTCATGCGTCTGCGCTCCCCGCTTTCTGCGCGGCGCTCAGCATGGCCTGCAACAGCACGTTGCAACCGGCTTCGAGATGGTCCGCGCGCGCGTCTTCGATCTCGTTGTGGCTGATGCCGTCTTTGCACGGCACGAAGATCATCGCCGCGGGCGCGACTCTCGCAAGATAAACGGCGTCGTGGCCGGCGCCGCTGATCACGTCCATCGACGAAAAACCGAGCGTGTCGGCGCCCTGCTTCACGGCGCCGACCAGTTCCGCGGCGAACGGTTGCGGCGGGAAATACACGACCTGCTCGACGCCTACCTCGATGCCGGCTCGCTCGCCCGCCAACGAGCATGCGGCGCGCAACGCGCTATCCATGGCCGTGAGCGTGGCATCGTCGGCGGCGCGCAGATCGACGGTGAGTGTCACGCGGCCCGGAATCACGTTGCGCGAATTCGGATGCACGTCGAGCCAGCCGACCGTGCCGCGCCCATGAGGCGCGTGATCGAGCGCAATGCGGTTGACGGCATGAATCAGATCCGCCGCGACGAGCAGCGCGTCGCGGCGCAGTTCCATCGGCGTCGGGCCGGCGTGCGCTTCCATGCCCTGCACGGTCACGTCGTACCAGCGTTGGCCGAGCGCGCCCTGCACCACGCCGATTGTTTTGTCATGTGCTTCCAGCACCGGCCCTTGTTCGATATGCGCTTCGAAGTAGGCGCCGACGGCGTGCGGCTTCTCGTTCGCGCCGGCATATCCGATCTGCGACAGTGCGTCACGCACCGTGACGCCTTCACGGTCGCGCTGTTCGAGTGCGTGCTCCAAGGTAAACGCGCCGGCAAACACACCGGAACCCATCATCACCGGCACGAAGCGCGAGCCCTCTTCATTGGTCCACACCGCGACTTCCAGCGGCGCGAACGTCCGCACATTGGCATCGGCGAGCGTGCGCAGCACTTCGAGACCCGCAAGCACGCCGTAATTGCCGTCGAACTTGCCGCCCGTGGGCTGCGTATCGATGTGGCTGCCGGTCATGACCGGCGGCAGATCATCGCGCAAACCGGCGCGGCGCGCGAAGATATTGCCGATCGCGTCGACCCGCACACTGCAACCAATCTCCTTCGTCCATGCGATAAAAAGGTCGCGCGCCTCGCGGTCCAACTCCGTGAGTGCGAGGCGGCATACGCCGCCTTTATCGGTCGCGCCGATTCGCGCGAGTTGCATGAGACTGTCCCAGAGCCGCGCGCCGTCGACTCGCAGATCGGCGAACGTCGCGACGGTTGTTGATTCATGAACTTGCATCGATGCTTCCTCGTGTTGAAGACTGCTGCGCGTCAGACCACGCCGACGCCGAGATAACGGTCCTTGATCGAATCGTCCGCGGAAAAGGACGCGTTATCGCCTGAATAGACGATCACGCCTTGCTCGATGATGTAATGCCGGTCGGCGAGTTGCGTGCAAACTTCGAGGTTCTGCTCGACCAGCAGAATCGCCACGCCCGCCGCGCGGATCAGCTTGAGTTGCGCGACGATCTCTTCCACGATCACGGGCGCAAGGCCTTCCACCGGTTCGTCGAGCATCAGCAAACGCGGGTGATTCATCAGCGCGCGGCCGATCGCCAGCATCTGCTGTTCGCCGCCGGATAGCTGCGCGCCCCCGTTGGTACGCCGCTCTTTGAGGCGCGGAAAAATGCGGTAGATATCGTCGAGCTGCCACGGCGAATCTTTGCGTGCGCCAAGCCGTAAGTTTTCCTCGACCGTGAGCAAACGAAAGATACCGCGATGCTCAGGCACGAAACAGACACCTCGTGAGGCGATCTTATGCGGCGGCAGGCCGCTGATTTTGGCGCCATTGAACGTGATCGCGCCGCGCTGCGGTGCCACGACGCCGGCAATCGCTTTCAGCGTGGTCGACTTGCCGGCGCCATTGCGGCCCAACAGCGTCACCGTTTCACCGTCGTCGATCTGCAGGGACACGCCTTGCAGGATATGGCTTTTGCCGTAGAAGCCGTGAATCTGCTGCACGTCGAGAATCATGCGCGGCCTCCGGTGATCATGTTGCCGAGATAGGCGCTGCGCACGCGCTCATCGCCGCGAATGTCGTCGGGGCGCCCCTCCACCAGCACACGCCCTTGTTGCATGACGGTGATCGTGTCGGAAATGTCCATCACGATACCCATGTTGTGTTCGATCAGCACAACGGTGTAATCGTCGCGCAAGCCGCGAATCAACTGCTTCATATCGTCGAGGTCGTCGATACCCATGCCCGAGGTCGGCTCATCCAGAAAGATCGCCTTGGGTCGCGCGGCGAGCGCCATGCCGACTTCCAGCCGCCGCTGTTGACCGTGCGAAAGCGCGCCTGCCGATACCTCGCTCAAACGCTGTAGTGCGAGCCGTTCGAGAACACTGTCGACAGTCTCCGAATGAGTGAGCGCACCATGCGGCGGCGTCCACGCATTGAGCGCGCGTACCGCGTCCACACCCTGCGCGGCGAGCCGCAGATTTTCTCGTACGCTCAGATTGGCGAACAGGCTCGTCACCTGAAACGAACGCGCGACGCCGCGCCGCACACGTTTATGATCCGGCTCACGCGTCACGTCGTGGCCGTCGAATACGATCTTGCCTTCGGTGATCGGCAGCGTGCCGGTCAACACGTGAAACAGCGTGGTTTTTCCCGCGCCGTTCGGACCGATTACGGAATGCACCGTGCGCGGCATGATGTTCAACGTGACGTCGGAGAGCGCCGTGAATTTGCCGTAGCGCTTCACAACACCACTCGCTCGCAGAATGGCTTCGCTCATACGGGCTCCTTGTCCGCGGCATTATCGGCATTGGCGGATGATTGGCGGCGCAGCGATTGCCAGATGCGCTCGCCCAGTCCCCACAGCCCGCGTTGCATGAACAGGCTGACGGCGATCAGCACGATGCCGAGCAGCAACAACCAGCGCGGCCACAAAGTGGAGAGCCAATCGGCGAACAGCACGTAAAACGCGGCGCCTAGTACGGATGCGAACAGATTGCCTGTGCCGCCGATCACGGTCATCACGAGGATCATCTCGCTCGTGTGATAGTCGATGTTCGAGAGCGGCGCGATGCCGGTCATCAGCGCGTGCAGCGCGCCCGCGAGCCCGGTGACCGCGCCGGAGATCACGAACGCCATCAGCTTGAAGCGTTTGACGTCGTAGCCCACTGCGGCCGCGCGGGCTTCGTTGTCGCGAATCGCGAGCAACGTACGGCCGAACACGGAGTGCGATACGCGCATCAACAACCAGAACACCACGAGAAAGAGCACGGCGACGAAGCCGTAGTATTGCCACGGCGAAGTCAACGGCAAGAGCGTTTTGCCAAACAGCCCGAGCGCCGGGCGCGGGATGTCGAGTAACCCATTGTCGCCGCCGGTCAGATCGGGCGTGGTGTAGGCGAGGAAATAGAACAATTGCCCGAACGCGAGCGTTAGCATGACGAAATACGTGCCGCGCTGACGAATCGAAAACCAGCCGACGAGCGCCGCAGCCGCCGCGCCGATTACAGCCGATGCAAGCAACGCCACGGGCACGGGCAACGCCGTTTTGGTCAGAACCAGTCCCGCACTATAGCTGCCCAGTCCGAAGAAAATGCCTTGCCCGAACGAAAGCAAGCCTGTGTGGCCGAGCAGCAAATTGCAGCCGAGTGCGGCGAGCGCGAACACCAGAACTTCTGTGGCCAGCGATCCGGAGCGCAGCGTCAGCGGCAATATGCAGACCACCAGCAGCGCAAGCAACAGGAAGCGATAGCGATGCAGTGAATGCTTCAGGCCCGGTTGAGTTCTTGCCGATGAAGCGCTTTGCACAATGGGCTTCGAGGAATCGATCATGCCGCCCTCCCGAGCAAACCATTCGGTCGCAACAACAGGACCGCGGCCATTGCGACGTAGATCATGAGTCGCGCACCTTCCGGCCACAAGGTACTCATCACGCTTTGCACGATCCCAACCAGTAGGCCGCCGACCAATGCACCCAAAAAATTACCCATTCCGCCGACCACCACCACGACGAACGCGACGCTGAGCGCTTCGATGCCCATGAACGGATCGACGCCGCGAATCGGCGCAGCAAGCACGCCGGCCAATGCGGCCGTCGCAGCGCCAAGCGCGAATACGAGGCTGAAAACGCGCAATACGTTGATACCGAGCAACGAGACCATCTCAGTCGATTCGCTGCCCGCGCGCACCGCGCTGCCTAGTCGTGTGCCTTCCAGCACCCACCACAAAAGCGCCGCTAATACCGCCGTGAAGCCGATCACGAAGAGGCGGTATTTCGGATACACAAAGCTGCCCCAGATCACTACGCCGTTCAGCATGTCGGGCACGGCTACATTGTCGCCCAGCGGCCCCCAGATCAGGATCGCGCATTCCTGCACGACGAGTGCGAGACCGACCGTCACGAGAATATGGAACTCATGCTGCTGCGCGTAGACATGCCGCAGAATCAGCTTCTCCACGACCCATGCGAGCGCGCCCACTACTATGGGGACGACCACGAGCGCGGCCCAGAAACTCATCGACCATTGCATCGCCTGATAGCAGAAGTACGCGCCGAGCAGGTAGAACGCACCGTGCGCGAAATTCACGAAGCGCAGCAAGCCGAACACGATCGACAGACCGACCGCGAGCAGGAAATACAGCATTCCCACTCCGATGCCGTTGACGACCTGCAGGAGATAAACGTTCATGGCGTCCGTCTAAAGGATGGTGCGAAGGGGCACGCGCTGTGGCGCCGCTGTGCCGCGATGTGCATACCGCGCTCGCCTGCGCCAGTGCAGGCAGGCGTCAAGCCATCTTGCAACCGGTCTTGTCGAGCGGCAGGAACGACTGGCCGGAGCTCACGATATCCGCGTAGTCGTCGGCGTTTTTCATCTTGTTCTTCGCCTTGCCCTTCAGCAGATAATAGTTCTTCAGTACCTGGTGGTCGCCTTTACGGACTTCCTCCGGGCCTGTCAAACCGTCGTATTTCATGCCTTCAAGTGCGGCGACCACTTTCTTCGGATCGACGTTACCTGCTTTCACGATACCGTCGAGCAGAATCTTCGTGCAGATATAGGAGCCCGCGAGGCTGTAGTTGGGGTTCGCTTTGAAAGCAGCATTCGTGCGCTTGACCAGATCGCGGTTGAGCGGCGAATCGATGTCGTGCCAGTACTGCGCGCCGAAATAGACGCCTTCGCAAAGGTCCGCGCCAAGCGATTCGAATTGCTCGAGTCCGGATGCCCACGCCAACAGAATCGTGCAATTGTTCTTCATGCCAAAGCTCACGGCCTGGCGCAACGTATCGGACGACTGCGAGCCGAAGTTCAGAATCAGCAAAACGTCGGGCTTCGCCGCAACTGCGTTCGTCAGATAGCCGCTGAACTCCTTCTCATTGAGCGAGTGGTAGCTGTTACCCACATGCTCGATGCCCTTCTCTTTGAAGATGGCCTTGGCGGCCGACAGCAAACCATCGCCGAACACGTATTGCGGCGTGATGGTGTACCAGCGTTTTGCTTTGGGCAGCATCTGGATCAGCGGACGTACCGTTTGCTCGATCGCTCCGTAGGTCGGCACCGACCAGCGGAACGTGGCGTCGTTGCAGTCCTTTCCGGTGATTTCGTCCGCGCCTGCGGTGGTGATGAATACGCCCCCGGCTTTCTGGACTTCCTTGCCCATTGCCAATGCTTCGGAGGACAGAATACCGCCGGCAAAGAAGCGTGCATTCTTTTGTTGCGCGATTTCCTGCACACGGCGCACCGCAGTTGCCGGCTTGCCCTCTGTGTCGAGTACCGTGTACGCGAGAGGTTGACCCAGCACCTTGCCGTACTGCTCGATAGCGAGCTTCATGCCGAGGTCGGCATATTTGCCGTTTGCCGCAAACGGACCCGACATGGGCACCGGACAGGCGAACTGCAAGGTGCCAGCCTGCGCGAACGCGCTTCGCGCGACCAGCGAGCCCAACGTCCCCGGAACGGCCGACAACGCGGCCAGCTTCAACATATTTCGGCGATTCAAAATGACGCTCCTTAGGAAAGAGACACGCACTGACCGACTACGAAACTGCACGCATTGCGCGAACGACTAGATCGACTACTTGGCTTGCTGGCCGTCGTGAAGTTTTCCACCACACCGGCTTTGTTCTATTTATCATGATAAATAGGTTGGACTCGATCGTAGGTACAATAAATTCGAGTGTCAATAAGGCAAAATTCCTGGCAGCATGAGGCGACCTTCCGGGCTGCGACGGCGGCGGCGGGTCGATCGAGGATCGTGCAGGACAATCTAGGGAGCATCGACTATGGCCATGGACCGCGCCAAGGCTGGCGCCGCGATCGAGATCAAGCAGCAGAAACGCGGCGATCTGGTCGCGGAGGAGATCAAGCGGCTCATCACTGAGAAAGACCTGAAGCCAGGCGACCGGCTGCCTCGCGAGGTGGAGTTGCAGCAACTCTTTTCGGTAAGTAAAAGCACGATCCGCGAGGCGTTGAAATCGCTTGAAGTGCAGGGTCTCATCAAAGTGACCACGGGTCCGAGCGGCGGCGGCATGGTGGTCGAGGTGCCGCTCGATCGTACGTTACAACTTCTGCAGAACTACCTGTTTTTCAAGGATGTATCGATCGATGACATCTACACCGTACGCAAATTGCTGGAGCCCGAACTCGCGGCAGGGGCCGTGCCATATCTGACAGAGCAGGACTTCGAGGCACTCGACGCGAGCATTGCATGTTGCGATCGACCGGCTTCGTCACATGGCGGGCAGGACATCGTTCGGCAGCGTCAGGAAGACGTGAATTTCCACGATATCCTCGCGGCGGCGAATCCCAACCCGTTCCTGCGCTTCAGTTGTGAGCTGATCAACGAAATGATCCGGCAACTGATCGAGTTTCGTAACGATACTCCGCAGTCCGAACATGAGCGCTTTGGTCAGGCTAACGTCAAGATTCATAAAGCGATCACGAAAGCCGCACGTGAGCGTGATGCGGAGAAAGTGCGTGAGTTGATGGTGATCCATATGACCGAGGCGCCACGCTATGTGAAGCGAATGAAAGGAAAACTGCGTGGGCGTCTGATCCTGGATTCGGAAATTCGTCGGCGCGTACGGGCGCGAAGCGTGACGCCGCCTGATGAGGGCCATGACGAGTTCGGTGACGTTTGATGCAGGTTGCGGGCGGGTGGTAAATTGCAGATTGCAGATTGCAGATTGCAGATTGCAGGTGGCAGGTGGCAGGTGGCAGGTGGCAGGTGGCAGGTGACAGGTGACAGGTGTCGGGTGGCGGGTGTCGGGTGTCGGGTGTCGGGTGTCGGGTGTCGGGGGTCTGGGGAAGGGTGGCGGGCTGTATCT
>NZ_JARESR010000090.1:0-477 GCF_046028015.1 Paraburkholderia sp. RL17-383-BIF-A
AGGAACCCGGATCGCGTAGTCGGTGCGCTCTTCCTTCTGGTTCGGTATCCCGATGATCGTAAACGGTGCCGGCGCGGGCGCGGTTTCCCATTCGGATTCGATCGCGGCCAGTTTGACCTGCTGGACTTCGCCGGTGCGGTAGCCGGATTCGTCGCCGAGCACGATCACGCACAGCGTGGAGGCGAGGCCGAAACCGGCGGCGATCGCGAACGAGCGCAGCGCGAATTCGGTGTCGCGGCGCTTGAGCAGATACCACGACGACACGCCGAGCACGAACATCGAGGCCGTCACATAGCCCGCCGAGACAGTGTGCACGAACTTGACCTGCGCGACCGGATTGAACAGCACGGAGAAGATGCTGTCGAGCTCCATGCGCATGGTCTGATAGTTGAAGGTGGCGCCGACCGGATTGTTCATCCAGCCGTTGGCCACCAGAATCCACAGCGCCGAGAGGTTCGAGCCGAGCGCGACGAGGAG
>NZ_JARESR010000091.1:0-477 GCF_046028015.1 Paraburkholderia sp. RL17-383-BIF-A
TTCCTCGTCGCGCTCGGCTCGAACCTCTCGGCGCTGTGGATTCTGGTGGCCAACGGCTGGATGAACAATCCGGTCGGCGCCACCTTCAACTACCAGACCATGCGCATGGAGCTCGACAGCATCTTCTCCGTGCTGTTCAATCCGGTCGCGCAGGTCAAGTTCGTGCACACCGTCTCGGCGGGCTATGTGACGGCCTCGATGTTCGTGCTCGGCGTGTCGTCGTGGTATCTGCTCAAGCGCCGCGACACCGAATTCGCGCTGCGCTCGTTCGCGATCGCCGCCGGGTTCGGCCTCGCCTCCACGCTGTGCGTGATCGTGCTCGGCGACGAATCCGGCTACCGCACCGGCGAAGTCCAGCAGGTCAAACTGGCCGCGATCGAATCCGAATGGGAAACCGCGCCTGCGCCGGCACCGTTTACGATCATCGGGATACCGAACCAGAAGGAAGAACGTACCGACTACGCGATCCGGGTTCCC
>NZ_JARESR010000092.1:0-419 GCF_046028015.1 Paraburkholderia sp. RL17-383-BIF-A
ACGAAGTATTCGTCTTCCAGTGCGATCTTTTCCAGTGCCATGGCCAGCTTGAACAGCGGGTCGTCGTGCAGGCCCAGTTCTTCCAGCACTTCGTGGCAGGTTTCGCGCATCAGCTTCGCACGCGGATCGTAGTTCTTGTAGACGCGGTGACCGAAGCCCATCAGCTTCACGCCCGAGTTCTTGTCCTTCACCTGCTTGATGAACTCAGGAATGTTGTCGACCGAGCCGATTTCTTCCAGCATGTTCAGCGCGGCTTCGTTTGCACCACCGTGCGCCGGGCCCCACAGACACGCGATACCGGCGGCGATACACGCGAACGGATTCGCACCCGACGAACCGGCCAGACGCACGGTCGAGGTCGATGCATTCTGCTCGTGGTCCGCGTGCAGGATCAGGATACGGTCCAGTGCGCGCACCAG
>NZ_JARESR010000093.1:0-414 GCF_046028015.1 Paraburkholderia sp. RL17-383-BIF-A
TGGAAGTACTTGATGCCGCCACCACCGTTGGTGATGTTGTTCACCGTGTTGCTGATGTTGGTGACGTTGCCTGCGATGTTGCTGACGTTGTTGCTCAGGTTGGTCACGTTGTTGTTGATCGTGTTGACCTTTGCGTCTTCCGACTGCAACTGGCTGACGTTGACCGCATCCGTCGCCGACGAACCGGCTGCCACGTTCGTGATGCGGCGTTCCTTGCCTGCTGCGCCGACCGAGACTTCACCATTGGCCGCCGATGCCGTGCCCGACAGCGCCGCCGTGCCCGGGTTGTAGCCCGTTGTCGACAGGTTTGCCGTCGTCGTCGAGTTCGAGCCCAGTGCAACCGAGTTCGCCGCCGAGGCCGCTGCCGCACCGCCAATCGCCACCGCATCCGTACCCGTTGCCGACGAATCCGCC
>NZ_JARESR010000094.1:0-387 GCF_046028015.1 Paraburkholderia sp. RL17-383-BIF-A
GAAGCTGCTGGGCGGCAATGTGCCGTGGACGCTGCACCACCAACATTCGGATCACGAGATGCTGAAACCGGCGTCGCAATGCAAGCCGATCGTCTATCCGAAGCCAGATGGCAAGCTGACATTCGACCGCCTGTCCTCAGTGTTCATCTCGAATACGAACCACGAAGAAAACCAGCCCGCTCACCTGACACTGAAAGACCCTTCAGTGCCGGTGAATGTGAACTGGCAGACCTACGCCGGCCCGGAGTCGCGTTACTGCCCCGCAGCGGTGTACGAGTTCGTGAAGAACGACGACAACACCGAACGCCTCGTGATCAACGCGCAGAACTGCGTGCACTGCAAGACCTGCGATATCAAGGACCCGACGCAGAACATCGTGTGGGTCAC
>NZ_JARESR010000095.1:0-370 GCF_046028015.1 Paraburkholderia sp. RL17-383-BIF-A
TTCGATGCCTTCGCGCTCCGCATACTGCTTGGCACCGGCTACGGCCAAAGAACCTGCAGGCTCAAGCACGCTTCGGGTATCCTGGAAGACATCCTTGATCGCGGCACATAGCGCATCTGTGTTCACGAGCAGCACGTCGTCGAGATATTCGCTGCACAGACGGAAGGTTTCTTCGCCGACCAGTTTCACCGCCGTGCCGTCCGAGAACAGACCCACTTCGTTCAGCGTAACCCGCTCACCGGCTTTCAGCGACGCGGCCATCGCGCACGAATCATCGGTCTGCACGCCGATCACCTTGATCTCCGGGCGCACCGATTTGACGTACGCAGCCACGCCCGCCGCGAGCCCACCGCCGCCGATCGGCACGAAT
>NZ_JARESR010000096.1:0-370 GCF_046028015.1 Paraburkholderia sp. RL17-383-BIF-A
CTCGATGCCTTCGCGCTCCGCATACTGCTTGGCACCGGCTACGGCCAAAGAACCCGCGGGCTCCAGCACGCTGCGGGTGTCCTGGAAAACATCCTTGATCGCGGCGCAGAGTGCATCTGTGTTCACGAGCAGCACGTCGTCGAGATACTCGCTGCACAGGCGGAAGGTTTCCTCGCCGACCAGCTTCACCGCCGTGCCGTCCGAGAACAGACCAACCTCGTTCAACGTGACCCGCTCGCCAGCTTTCAGCGATGCGGCCATCGCGCACGAATCATCGGTCTGCACGCCGATCACCTTGATCTCCGGGCGCACCGATTTCACGTACGCGGCCACGCCCGCCGCGAGCCCACCGCCGCCGATCGGCACGAAG
>NZ_JARESR010000097.1:0-334 GCF_046028015.1 Paraburkholderia sp. RL17-383-BIF-A
CACGTACTGGAACGACGCAAAAAAGCCGCGCCGCCCCTTGAGCGCGACTTCACTCATATAGGTCGCGCTGGTGCCGTATTCGCCACCCACCGACAACCCCTGGAACAGCCGCGCAACCAGCAGCAGCGCCGGCGCGAGCGCGCCAATCTGCGCGTAGGTGGGCAAGAGCGCGATCACCAGCGACCCGCCGCACATCATGAACACCGACACCATCATGGCCCTGCGGCGGCCGTGCTTGTCGGCGAGACGGCCGAAGAACCAGCCGCCGATCGGACGCATCAGGAAGCCTGCCGCGAACACGCCGGCGGTGTTGAGCAACTGCGTGGTCGGATTG
>NZ_JARESR010000098.1:0-334 GCF_046028015.1 Paraburkholderia sp. RL17-383-BIF-A
AAATCCGACCACGCAGTTGCTCAACACCGCCGGCGTGTTCGCGGCAGGCTTCCTGATGCGTCCGATCGGCGGCTGGTTCTTCGGCCGTCTCGCCGACAAGCACGGCCGCCGCATGGCCATGATGGTGTCGGTGTTCATGATGTGCGGCGGGTCGCTCGTGATCGCGCTGCTGCCGACCTACGCACAGATCGGCGCGCTCGCGCCGGCGCTGCTGCTGGTTGCGCGGCTATTCCAGGGGTTGTCGGTGGGTGGCGAATATGGGACCAGCGCGACCTATATGAGTGAAGTCGCGCTCAAGGGGCGGCGCGGCTTTTTTGCGTCGTTCCAGTACGTC
>NZ_JARESR010000099.1:0-326 GCF_046028015.1 Paraburkholderia sp. RL17-383-BIF-A
AGATGCCCACGCGCGCCCTCACAGAACAGCGTGTACTTCGCGTGCAGTTCCATGCCGAGCTGGAAGTTCTCGGTCGGTTCACCGTCCTTGCCGATGCCCAGGTTGCCAGTCGCGACGCCTTTGACCGAACCGTCGTCGTTATAGAGGATTTCGGCCGCAGGAAAGCCCGGGAAAATCTCCACACCCAGCGCCTCAGCCTGCTGACCCAGCCAGCGCGTCACATTCGCGAGACTGATCACGTAATTGCCGTGATTCTTGAAGTTATCCGGCAGCGCCCAGACCGGCACGCTCTTCGAACCGGTTTCGGTCAGGAACAGGAACTTGTC